>CADCPV010000186.1 GCA_902803345.1 uncultured Eubacteriales bacterium
CCGCGGTACATCAGTTCATACCCGTATATCGGCCCCAAAAACACAATCACGACTGTGAATGTCAGCGACACTGCACAGGCTCCGGCGTATTTCAGAAGCAGTGCGAATTTCGGAACCTGCTCCCGCTTCTCAAAAAGCACCGGCAGGGTAAATCCCGCAGCAAGAAGAGATACGAGCCCGCAGAGAATGTTGGAGTCCGTCGTAAAGTAGCGTAAAGTAGTGAGTCCTGATCCGTTGAATTCCCCGCTCGCGTGATAACGCCAGGACATGCCGACGGCATAAAACGCCATGACAAAGATCAGAAGATCCGCAAGAAACGAACAGAGAATCAGAAAGCGTCTGCTTTTCATACACTGATCCTCAGTTAAGCGCCCGAAGAAGCGGCGCCGGATCGATTCTGTCCCGGTACGCGATGAGGAACGGCGCTAAATCCTTCGCAATCCGCTGTACGCCGCCCGGCACATCCGATTCGATATTCAGCGGAAGGATCGGGTCGTGAAGCGACATCCGAAGCAGGAACCAGCCGTTTCCATGCGAAGGATCAACATTGACCCGAACGCCCTCATAATTATCCTTCAGCATCTCCCAGCCGGGCACTTTTTCGATGTAGGCCGGAAGCGACGCAAGGATCTCCTGACCGCAGACTTTGAAGTCATTGTCCGTAATATCGAAGCGGAATTCCGACGCTTCCGCCGGTTCCCGAAGATCCGAAATCAGTTCCTGCAGCTTCGTGCCTTTCGCAAGTTCGATGAGAAGCCGCGTCACGACATAGGCACCGTCGTCGAGGAAATAGTTTTCCTTCATCGCCGCATGTCCGGAAGTTTCGATTGCAAGCTGTGAATCAGTTCCTTCTTCATTCAGCCGGATTGCCTCGTTGATAACATTCCGGTAGCCGCGTTTGAAGCGGTGATGTACGCCGCCCTTTTCTCTGATAAAGTCTGAAAGCCCGGTTGAAGTGATCGAATCCGTTACAATTGTCGTTCCCGGGTAGTCCCGAAGCAGTACCGCTGAAAGCACTGCAATCAGTGAATTCCGGTTCAGCTCCCGGCCATCCGAAAGTACCGCTCCTGCCCGGTCGACATCCGTATCAAATATGATTCCGAAGTCCGCATGGGAATCCAGTACGGCTTTCTGAATGCTTTCCATTGCCTCCGGAAGCTCCGGGTTCGGAATGTGCCCCGGGAAGTGTCCGTCCGGCTCTAAAAGAACCGAGCCTTCGGTATCCGCTCCCAGAGGCTCCAGTACCTTCGAAGCATAGAAACCGCCGGCGCCGGAGCCTGCATCGACCACGATGTGAAGTCCCTGAAGCGGCTTTTCCTTCCCCGCAGCATCCTGAATAATCTTCCGAAGATGTGCCGAATAGGCATCCATCAGGTTTCCGTGTTCTCCTCCCCAGTCGGTTCTCTTCAGTTTCGCCATCGGACCCCCGGCAATCTCCAGAATCCGTCGGATATCAGAGCTCTCCAGGCCGCCGGAACGCGTGAAGAATTTCAGGCCGTTCCGTTCGAAAGGCAGATGGCTTGCAGTAATCATGACCGCGCCGTCATACTCGAATCCCGGAAGCACAGTCGACATGAACATGGCCGGCGTACTCGCAAGGCCCATATCCACTGTCACGGCACCGTCTTCCATGCCTGCGCTCACGATCCAGTACATCATTTCCGGTCCGGAAAGCCGTGAATCCCTGCCGACAGCGATGCGAAGCACATCCTTTCCCGGGATTTTCGCAGTCTTTTCATAGAGCCAGCGCACAAAACCGCGCATGATGTTTTTGACCGCTTTCTCTGTCAGGTTTACGTTTTTACCCGGTACGCCGGCGATTGCAACGCCGCGTACGTCACTGCCGTTCTGGAGTTCAAAATAGCTCATGGTCATTCCTTTCTTTTGGATGTTCAGGATTCCTCTTTTCTCCTGATCCGCGCCTGCAGCTGTTCATAGAACGCTTTCGGGACATAGGCGCTGATCCGGATTCCGTTCTCTTCATACTCTTCTGTGAGAAGCTGTCCCTTCTCACGAATGTCATGAATCAGTCCGGCTTCTTTATAGGGAATGAGAAGATTCAGCGTCACCCTGTTTTCCCGGAGAATTGTCTGAATCTCCGCGAGCACACTTGACAGACCCTCTCCTGTCTTTGCAGAGATCCGCAATGTCCGGTCTGCATTCAGATCCCGGAAAATCTGCCCTTCCGGAACGAGGTCGCACTTATTGAAGAGCGTGATAATCGGTTTTCCGCGTACTTCGAGTCCCCGAAGCGTCTCATAAACAACTGTCATATGTTCTGCACAGGCCGGGTCCGAAGCATCCGTCACATGCAGAATGATGTCCGCATACTTCGCTTCCTCAAGTGTCGAACGGAAGGCGTCGATCAGGTGATGCGGCAGTTTATGAATAAACCCGACCGTATCCGTCAGAAGCACATTTTCCCCTTCGGGAAGTGTAAGGCTTCTTGTGGTCGGATCCAGTGTTGCAAAAAGCTTATCCTCGGAGAGAACGGAGGATCCGGTCAGCGCATTCAGAAGTGTGGATTTCCCCGCATTCGTATAGCCGACGATTGCCGCCACAGGAACCGCATTCCTTTCGCGGCGGGCCCTTCTCACGCTCCGCTGCGACTCCAGATCCCGAAGCGCCTGCTTCAGCACCGTGATCCGCTGGCGGATCCTTCTTCGGTCTGTTTCAAGCTTCGTCTCACCGGGACCGCGGGTTCCGATGCCGCCGCCGAGCCGGGACATTGATTTTCCGTAGCCCGCAAGCCTTGTCATCTGATAACGGCACTGCGCAAGTTCGACCTGCAGCTTGCCCTCATTCGTATGCGCATGGGTCGCGAAAATATCCAGAATCACTACGGTACGGTCCATGACCTTGGTGTCCAGCATTTCTTCAAGGTTCTTCATTTGTGCGGGAGACAGCTCATCGTCGCAGACAATCCCGGTTGCTTCCCGCTCCCGGATCATTTCCCGGAGTTCTTCGATTTTCCCTTTGCCGATATAGGTGCCGGGGTGCATCGCCTCCCGGTTCTGGATCACAGATCCTACAACTTCGGCTTCCGCCGTGCGAAGAAGCTCCGAGAGTTCCCGGAGCGATTCTTCGATATTTTCCCCTTCTGTCCGTATGCCGACAAGAATGACTTTTTCTGTCATATTCCTCAGTTTTCTGCTGTAAAATTCAGGTTCAGATAATCATTGCCGCTGCCCTGGCTGAGCCAGAGGGTGCCGAAATCCGTCGAAAAGCCGGCATATTCCGTCTTTCCGCCTTCTTCATCCTCCTGCTCTCCCTCTGTCACGGGATCGCCGAAACGGCCCGAGAGAAGTCCTTTGCAGGCGTGAAAGCTGATATTCGATCCGATCACATAGAAAGAATCCACGACAGGGTCGTTTGCCGTACCCGGCTTCAGTGAAAGTGCGCCGTTTGCATATTCGCCGAAGAGCATGCCGTCTGTCTGGACTTCCGATCCGTCCGCAGATACAAACGATGCCGGAATTCCGCACTCCGAAAGCCGGCGGCCGGGCAGGTAAACACAGTCCAGAATGTCTTCAAGGTGCGCAACAGCCGGACCGTCTGAAGTAGATGCGTCGCTGTAATCCGGTTCTTCCTCTCCGTCATCATAATCATATTCCGAAAGATCATCCGGTTCCATCGCGGTCTGTTCCATCGACGGTCTTGTGTAAGAACGTTCTGTCCGCTCCGGCCGTGCATAAGATCGCGCAGGCACGGGCTCCTCTTCCGGCTCCGGTTCTTCGGGCTCTTTCGCCTCCGGAACCTTCGGAACGAAACGGTCCCGGAAAAACCACAAAAGTACCAGGATCGCGCCGATGAACAGGAAAAGCCCGACCAGAATGATTACAATTAACTTTACCGGATTATCCATACCATAAACTCCTCATATTGCCAGTTACAGGCTCTCCGGCCTGTCAACATAGACTTTAATTTCACTTTTCAAAAGATGATCACCGTCGTACCTAAGACAGGACGTGAAAAACGGAACATCCTGAAGAAGAGGTTCCAAAAACACCCGGTCGCCCTCCCACAGATTCAAAGAAAAGATTCTGTCCTTCGGAATCCACGAAAGCTCCCCTTCGTCGCAGTCCAGAAGTTCTCCGGAAAATTCATCCGCCGTAAAGAGGTGCATATATTCCGCTTCGTCATCATTCTGCTGGAAGGTGACGATCCCGCGGAACTGCCAGTTTAAAAGCGTCAGCCCGGTTTCCTCCCGGACCTCCCGAAGAAGACATTCCTCGGGCGTCTCTCCGGGGAGGAAATGTCCGCCGACCCCGATCCATTTTCCCTTGTTGATGTCCTTTTTCTTACGGTTCCGTAGCAGCATCAGGTACTGTCCGTCCCGTTCAATATAGCAAAGTGTCGAAAGCATTTTTACCCTGTCAGTCGCTGATGTCCGAATCCATGACGATCAGCACCTTATAGTCCGGATACATTCCCTGTACTTTATCACAGATCTTCTGATACAGCGCCGTCCGGTCTGCCGCAAAGTCCAGTACAATATCAAAGCGGATCGTCCGCTCCGCTTCATTGAAATTGAAGCCGTGAATCTGCAGAACCTGCTCTTCGCTCATGACTTCTTCCGTGATCCGCGAAAGCGCCTCCGCGGCAGCACCGCCTGAGGTGTTTCGCGCATAGATCCCGATTCC
>CADCPV010000187.1 GCA_902803345.1 uncultured Eubacteriales bacterium
AAAGCATCCCGTGGAAAACTCTTCTGAACCATCTTCATTCAGCCATCGTCGCCCTCGACTGTCGTCGCTCATGTGAATGCTCCTTTCTTTGGAATAGTCTGCCCGATCGGGCATTGTTCATTGTAGCACAGGAAACCTGAAAATGCAATCAAAGCCGCTTCGAAAATGTACAGAATTAGAAGGAAATCATTCTTCTTTCTATTTACTTTTCCGCAAAGATCGTGGTATAGTAAAAAAGACCGCTGGGGTTTTAGACAGAACGCATCTTAGGAGGACTTATGAACATTTATCTGGACATGTTTCTGACTTTCAGCAAGGTCGGTGTGATGACTTTCGGCGGCGGCTACGCAATGCTGCCGATTCTGCAGCGGGAAGTTGTCGAAAAGAAGCACTGGGCTTCGGAAGAAGAACTGATGGACTACTATGCGATCGGGCAGTGCACGCCGGGCATCATTGCCGTGAATACGGCAACTTTTATCGGCCGGAAGCATAAGGGAATCGCAGGCGGCATCATTGCGACGCTGGGCGTCGTGTTCCCGTCGATCCTGATTATCCTTCTGATCGCGGCGCTGATCAGTAACTTTTCGCATCTTTCGTGGGTACAGAATGCGTTTGCAGGCATCCGGGTCTGCGTCTGCATCCTGATCGTGAACGCGGTCATCAGTCTCTGGAAAAAGGCGCTTGTCGATATCTGGACCGTACTCATTTTTGCCGCGGTATTCTCCTGCTCGGTTTTTCTGAATATTTCCCCGGTGATCTATGTGATTGTCGCGGCAGTTCTGGGAATCCTGCTGCAGCTCAAAAAAATCCGCGCCGCATCCCGAAAGGAGGAAAAGTAAATGCTTTACCTCCGGCTTTTCTGGGAATTCTTCAAGACAGGTCTTTTTTCAATCGGCGGCGGGATGGCGACCGTGCCCTTCCTGCAGGAAATGGCGCAGCGGACAGGTTGGTTCACATCCGCAGAGCTTGCGGACATGATTGCAGTCGCGGAAAGCACGCCCGGCCCCTTAGGGGTCAACATGAGCACCTACGTCGGCTATACGACCGGTTCCGCGCAGTTCGGACTCGCAGGCGGGATCCTCGGCGGCTTTGTCGCAACGCTCGGTCTGATCTTCCCGTCCATCGTAGTCATCCTGATTGTCGCGGCAATCCTCGCGAAATTCCGCCAGAACCGCTACGTGAATGCGGCATTCTACGGACTACGGCCCGCATCTTTAGGGCTGATCACGGCGGCAGGTTTTTCGATCATCCTGATCTGTTTCTTCCGCGTGGACAACGTTTATCATTTCTTTTCGGACATTCAGTTTGACTGGCGGATGCTGGTGCTTGCAGCAGTAATCCTTGTCGGAACGCGTTTCGTTCCGAAGGTCAAAAAACTGCACCCGATCTGGTTCATTGCATTTTCCGCTGTGGTCGGCATCATTTTCCGGCTGGGCGGCGCCTAAAAAAAGAATAATATTTTCAGTATTTCAATACAGAGGAGAAGAGAACATATGCGTCCATTATTTGACAGTATCTGCAAAAACATCGGCAAGGTCATCATCGGCAAAGATGAGACGATCAAACTGATCCTGACCTCTCTCGTATCCGGCGGCCACGTGCTTCTGGATGACGTGCCCGGTACCGGAAAGACCGTGCTCTCAAAGTCCCTTGCGCGCTCCCTGAACTGTGATTTTTCCAGAATCCAGTTCACGCCGGACCTGCTGCCTTCGGATGTGACGGGCCTCAATTTCTTCCACCAGAAGGAAAATGAGTTCGTCTTCAAGAAGGGCCCGGTTTTCACGAACATCCTTTTAGCGGATGAAATCAACCGTGCGACTCCGAGAACCCAGTCGGCATTATTGGAGTGCATGGAAGAGAAGCAGGTCACGATCGACGGCGAAACCCGGAAACTTTCCGCGCCCTTCTTCGTCATTGCAACCGAGAACCCGCTGGAAACGACCGGTACCTTCCCGCTTCCCGAGGCGCAGCTGGACCGCTTCTTCATGAAGCTGTCGATGGGCACGCCCACGGTGGAAGAGGAAGTGCAGATCCTGCAGCGCTTTATGAAACAGGAGCCCCTTCAGGACCTGCAGCCCGTGGCATCCGGCGAAGATATCCTTACAGCCGGAAAAGAGTCGCGGGAACTGTATGTGCATCCGATGCTTCTGCAGTATATCGCGGACATCGCGAAGGAGAGCCGGGAGCATTCGAGCATCCTGACGGGTGTAAGCCCCCGTGGTTCGATTGCGCTTCTGCACGCGGCCCAGAGCTACGCCTATATCGAAGGCCGGGATTATGTGGTTCCGGAAGACATCAAGGCAGTGGCGGAGTCGGTGCTCGCGCATCGTCTGGTACTGTCCCGTGCGGCAGGACAGCATGCGGCTGAAAAAGAAGCGATCCGCAAGATTCTTGATACAGTCGCCGTTCCGACTGAAGACTGGGGAAAGTAAGCATTTATGGTCATTATTGTCGTCATCCTGTCAGTATTCCTGCTGTACTTTTTAGAGCGGGTGCTGTACAAGAAATTCTGGGATAAGGGTCTGTCGATCCGGATCCGCTTCCTGGACTATTCCGCTCATGAGGGCGGAACCGGGACAGTGGAAGAACAGATCGCAAACCGGAACTATCTTCCGCTTCCCTTCCTGCACGCGAAATTCGAGTGCGGCTCCGGAATTTCCTTCGACAGCACCGAGAATGTCAGCACTTCCGACAGGAACTATAAAAATGATATCTTCTCCGTTCTGTTTTATCAGAAGGTCACAAGGCGCCTCTCGTTCAAGGCACTGAAGCGGGGATACTATGCGATCCGTTCGGCGGATCTTGTCGGCGAGGACCTGTTCTACTCGGTGCACATGGTGCGTTCCTTCCCGCAGGACAGCGATTTCTACATCTTCCCGAAGCTGATCGACACCTCCGCTTTTGACCAGCCCCTGAAAAAGCTGGTCGGTGACATGACGGCGAAAACCTTCCTGCTGCCGGACCCGTTTGAATTCCGGGGGATCCGGGATTATACGATTTCTGACCCGATGAATACGATCAACTGGAAGGCCAGCGCCCGTTCCGGGTCCCTGATGGTCAACCAGTACAATTCCACGACCACGAAAAGGATTGTGATTTTCCTGAACGTCGAGGATGAAACCCTGATTCATCACGGTCCGCTTCACGAGGAATCGATGCGGATTGCCGCGAGCCTTGCGGAACGGCTCCTGCATGAAGGCTTTCCGGTGAGCGTGATCTCGAACGGCCGCGACTGCGAGACCCGGAAGGACTTTGAGCGTTTTGACCTGCAGAGCGTGTCTCAGGTGCAGGAGATCTACCGGATGCTCGCGCGGACCGATCTCAAGCTCGGGAAACGGAATTACGCAGAGATTGTCCGGGATGAAATGAAGCTTCCGGACTATGCACAGGCCGGTTATATCCTGATCTCTCCGAGCATGAAGCAGGAGCTTCAGGATGCCTTCCGTGACCTTTCCAAAGAAGCGGCCACGCTGTATGTGACACCGCTTTATGACAATATGGATTCCCGGATTCCGGAAGATCCGGGCTTTGAGGCGCTTCGATGGGAGGTGAGGGGACATGCGTAGAACCGTACTTCGTATTATCCGTTTCCTTCACGGGGCAATGGTGATGACAGCGGTGATGTCAGGCGTCTGCCTGCTGCTGTCGATCTTCGGCATGACGCCGGAAAGCTACTTCCCGTTCAGTCTTCTCGTCCTTGTGACTTATGTCGCAACTGCGTTTGCGGAGGAGAAGATCAAGGGAATCGGGCTGTTCCTGCTGATTTCGATCGCGTCGGTGATTCCGACCGCGCTTTTAGCGCCGGACATCGCGTCCAAAATTGTCTTTGTCCTGATTTCGGGGATTATCATAGCGATCCGCATCGTCGGGCGTGTCCGGGACAGCGGAACGCTTCTGGATTCGCCGCACATGGCGGTTGTAATTCTCTTTGCCGTCTTTTATCTGATCGGTCTTTTAGCAGGCAACAGTTTTGTCTCGACGCTGAACTACTATCTGGCATTTGCGTACGTCATTTTCATCCTGATTTACACGAACTTCCTGAATCTTGAGGGCTATCTCAATGTAAATAAGGATGTGGAAAACATCCCTGTCCGGAAGATCGGCCGAACCAACAACCTGATGCTTCTTGGATATCTCGGGCTGACGGTGACGTTGATGCTGGTAATGCCTCTTGTGGGACTGGATAAGGCAATCATCGGCCTCGGGAAAGGGATTCTCGCCCTGATTCGCCGTCTCGCGGCACTTCGCAACGGGACACCGGATGATGATATTGTGGTAGAATCTGAAGTGGAAGGCGGCGGCGAAATGTCCGGCGGAATGCCTGATTTCGGCGGCTCGGAAACCCCGCTGTGGCTGACGGCACTGTACCATGCCATGGAGGTAGCGCTCCTTGTCGTAGCCGGCATCGTCGTGGTTGCGGCAATTGCATTCGCAATCTATCGTCTGGTGAAGGCTTTCTACCGGCCCATCAAAGAGAACAGCGACGAGCAGGAATTCATCGATCCCGAAGACGACGACCGCGAATATGCGGAACCGCAGGG
>CADCPV010000188.1 GCA_902803345.1 uncultured Eubacteriales bacterium
CCGAGCCGAGGGTTATTGTACTGCTTCTGAGGAGACCTGGAACCGTCTCCGAAGGGGCAGTACAATCCCGCAGGCGAGTTCCGCGGCTCCGGCCTGCAATATCCCCGAGCCGAGGGTTATCGTACTGCTCCTGAGGTCGCCTGGAACGTTGACCGAAGGGGCAGTACGATCCCGCAGGCGAGTTTCGTAACTCACTTCACCGCGTTTTCAATGAAGCGCAGGAATGAAGGATGCTCGATGACCCAGAGCGTATGGCCGGGTGTAAAGACGATAACCTTTCCTTTGCCGATCGAACGCGTATAGCCCGCAATCTGCGTGTCGTCGCCGTGCGAGGTGGACTTTGCGAAAACCTCGATGTCGTCAGCGGTGATGCCGATATGATAGTGCTCGTCGCGAAGCGTGAAATCCGCGCAGCCCTCGGTCAGTGAACACGGCTCAAAATGCACATTCACATCACATCTCGGCGGATGACCGATGAAGTAATTGCCGATCAGGTCTGCCATTTCCGTATCTTTCTGCCAGCAGTTTCCCGCATGAAGTGCAATCAGCTTCCCGCCGTTTTCCACATATTCGCGGAATTCCTTCGGATTGACCTCGGTCACGCCCTCTTCAAACCACGGATTGCGGTTCTCAGCGCTGATCGTATTGCCATTCCACAGAAGAACTGCCGCAAACTGCGCCAGGTATTCCGGGGTCAGAATGTCGCGCGCGCAGCGGACATACGTGATGTCATACCTGTCGTTCAGCGAAGCCATTCCCCGCTCAACCACTTCCGCCGGATGCCAGAAATCATCCGAAATAACCAATAGTTTCATCTTGT
This sequence comes from uncultured Eubacteriales bacterium, assembly GCA_902803345.1. The sequence goes on from CADCPV010000188.1 coordinate 821, forward strand.
CCCTCCCGGTTGTGTTATATTTCAGAGCATTGCCGCCCTGATTACGTTTAAAAACAGATCTTCTTCTCAGTACTTCCGGAACAGCTCCGACCAGCCGTCCGGCACATAATTGTCGTAATAATGCTCCGTCCCGAAACGTTCGCGGTTGTCGAGATCACTCTGGAACACCCGGTCCGCCTGTGTGGAGAATTCCACTTCCCGACCGTCCGAATCCATATAGGTATTGACGCCCATCATCGACTCGTGCCGGAGCCGCTGAATCCGCTCATCCACCGATTCGCCCGCCTCGCCGTAGTCCATCGACGGTGCGCCGCTTGAATACAGCGCTCCGCCCGGCGCATGCAGCCGGTCATAGTCCGCCATTCGTGAATTCAGCCCCGCCCGGAAGGAATCCAGGTCCTGCGAAAGCGACCGCCTGAGAGCGTCCGAACGTGCCCAGCCCGCCTGTTGCTGCTGCCAGGCATAATTGATTTCCGCCTGCGTCCTCTGGTTCTGCATCTGCGCAGCCTGAAACGACCGCTGCAGGTTCTGCTGTTCCAGCCTTTCCGAATATGCCCGGAATTCGGGCGTCATGTCAAACGACTCATAAAAACGGTTGTAAACGGCAGTCAGTTCTTCATCCGGCTCACTGTCCGAGAGCAGATAGAAAACAAGCGGAATGCTCCAGTTGATCAGGGTCACGGGCTGCGCCATCTGTGCATACATTCCGGAAAGATTCAGTCCCTGCGGCATAATCTGTGTCTGCAGACCGCAGCGCCACAGTGTCACAAGAAGCGTTTTCCTGCCCTCCGGCGTATCCATCATGTACTTTCCGGTACCGCCGTCATTCACCGTACTCTGAACCTGCATATTCATCGGCATCGGTGAGATGGAGGCAACCTGTACCGCGATCTGGTAGAGCTTCTGCTGTTCCCGTTCCATTTCCGGCTGCAGAAGTGCGCACTTACGCTCCGTCAGGTCATAATACTGCAGTGCATTTAACGGCTGTCCGGCAAATGCGGATGCATATTCGTCAAGCTGCTGCGAGGCATAACAGGGACCATGAATGATCACGCCCTCCTCATTTCGCGCGCCTTCCGGAAAGCGCCCCGGCATGCTGGACCAGGAATAGCCTTCACCATTCTGGAAATACAGCCGGTATGCCTTTCCTTCCGCCCCGGCCGTTCCGCGAACGGCAAAGTTTTCCGTCACCTGAAACTGACGCATCGTATAGGAGATTTCGCCCGAAAAGCCCTCCGGAACTTCCGCCGTGTACATCGGCATGCGGTTTTTCATCTCATAAAATACCAGATTCATCCTGTCTCCCCTCCCGAAAGAATCCAAGATCTCTGCCTTCTATCATAGTCGATGCTGCGCCAAAAAGCAAGTATTTCTCGGAAGCGGCCGGTTCTTGACAGATTTCACCGCGCTCCTGTATAATCAGAAGCAGAAGGAGGCTGAAGAAATGCCTGAAATCATTGAAATCACAGACTTTTCCGATCCGCGGCTCGATCCCTATGCGCGGCTTCGGGAGCCGGCGCTTCGAAACGGCGCTTCAGAAAACCAGAGTCTTTTCATTGCAGAAAGCCCAAAGGTGATTGAACGCGCAATGGACTTTCCCTGCCGCCCGGTGTCGATGCTCCTTGAGAGGCGGCATATCGAAGGGCAGATGAAGGAACTGCTGAAAAGGGCCGGCGATATTCCGGTCTTCACGGCGGATTTCGAGGTGCTGACACAGATTACGGGCTTCCACCTGACCCGCGGCGCGCTCTGTGCCATGAAGCGGCCTGATCTTCCAGCGCCTTCTGATCTTCTTCGTGATGCGCACCGGGTAGCGGTCTTAGAGGATGTCGTGAATCCTACGAATATCGGCGCTGTTTTCCGTTCTGCTGCGGCCCTCTCTTTTGACGCAGTGCTTCTCACACCGAACTGCTGTGATCCGCTGTACCGCCGCTCAATCCGCGTCAGTATGGGCACCGTGTTCCAGATTCCCTGGGCTTATCTGTCCGAAAATGAGACAGACTGGCCCGATGAAGGACTCCGGCTGCTTCGTTCCTTTGGTTTTCAAACCGCCGCCATGTCCCTCACAGACCGCACAATTTCCGTCTCGGACCCCCGCCTTCACGGAATTGACAGACTTGCCGTCATCCTTGGCACAGAAGGCGACGGTCTCTCCTCTGAAACCATCGCCTCCTGTGATTACAACGTAAAAATCCCGATGCGTCCCGGCGTCGACTCCCTGAATGTTGCTGCCGCCGGCGCGGTTGCGTTTTTCGCGCTGGGGAAGCACTAA
>CADCPV010000189.1 GCA_902803345.1 uncultured Eubacteriales bacterium
AACGTACCCAAGAAATACATGGGAGAAATGGCCGTGCAGCGCCTGAAAACGCTGCTCAACATGAAAAACTTCGTTCCGATCCGGCTCCTTGTCGGCGTCAACCTCGTGAAAAGGGATTCGGTATAAATACGCATCGACAAAGCGGGACAGGTTTATCACCTGTCCCAGATTTTATTCAGAAAATAGCAGAAATGCGCACCGTTTCGTACGATTTCACGGTCAAACGGGCCATCCGGTCCCAGCTTCCGCATATGTGCAAAGGCAAAATGGCCATCATTTAGCCGAAGCTGGTCTCCGTATCCTGCCTCGATCATCTTCTCCTCAAAGCCGACACCGACAAATTTCGGGGCGCGCCGCGCAAAGACACGCTTTCCCTGAAGTTCGGAAATGCTGGCAATCCGGTCCGTCGTATGCGGCTTATACAAGGCCGTTCCTTCATTCTCGTGGCCGTTCAGCAGATACTCCGCGATCTCAAGATAGCGCTCAATATAGGACGCATCATGCATATCGTTTCCGGCCGCGAGGCGGTCATAATACGGTCGCAGTGCGTTCCATCGCACCAGATTCCGGTAGGAATGCTCCACTGAAATCTGGCTGTCAAAGTAGTTTCCGTTCAGCTCGTCCCCGCAGAACAGGATCCTCGACTTCCGGTCCAGAAACTGAAGCGAGCCCTTTGCGTGTTCCCAGAGCCCGATGACCTCAAGCGGCCTGCCCGCTAAATTGATTACATCGCCGTCCTTCAGGAATACAACCGGATAATCCTCCGGGACATTCAGATCCTGAAATTCTGCAAATTCCGCCCGCAGACGGTAGGTATCCTCCGACATATAGACGCAGTCAAACTGATAGCAGTTCAGGATGTGATCGCCGTGGTAATGCGTGAGAAGCATCCGGTACAGCGGTTTTTCGGGGCACAGGGACTGGCAGAAGTCCCGGATACTGCCCGCTCCGATTCCCGAATCAATTACGATCAGTTCATCGTCGCCTTCGAGGACATAGCTGTGGTCGCCGTCCGAAAGCACCTGCCACACACCCTCCGCAAGCTCTGTTGCCTTGAAGTAAGGCTCACTCTGCGGCCGGATGTCGCCGTCCGGCGCCTCCAGGAGAATATCCGAGAATTTGCTGAAATCCAGCGGTCCCATGTTTTTATGCCAGTTCATTGACTTTCTCCTTTTACAAGAAACAGGGGAAGGTCTGTCGTACAAGATTCGTACGGCTGATCTTCCCCTGTATACTTATGCTACGGTCACAATCAGCTGTCCGTAGCCGGTCATCGGGTTTTCGTGTTCATTCCGCGCTTCCAGGATCAGGTTGAAGCAGTCTCCAGGCTTCGCATCCGAAGGGACGGTAAAGGACAGCGACAGCCGGTCGTCAGCCGAAACTTCGGCAGCATCAAAATTCCCCGCATACTGCGAACCATCCCGGTACAGCCACCATTTCGCTTCATAAGGCCGCACATCCGCAACCGCTCCCTGAACGCAGAGCGTTTCGCCCGGTGCCGCAGAAAGGTCATACGCCGACAGCACAACTGCCGGATTATGATTCGCTTCCGCATAATCCTTTACACACCAGTCCGCACGCGCGGCGAAGTCCTCATGATAAGCCTTAAGGAATGGATTCTTCCTCGGGCCGCGCTTTCGCATCTCTGCCATCATCACCGCCATATCCACAGGCTTCGGATCATCCACTCGCAGCACACCAAGCATGGTTCCGTAACGCCAGTCCTCCATGCCCCGCAGCCCGAAATTCGTGAAAAGCGGGATGTAGGTCCCGGAATCTCCTTCGCCGAGGATATCGTATTTCTCAAAATGAAGCGGCTCCTGCCCCTTAAACCAGTCCAGTACCGGCAGAAGACCGTACTGGAAGCGGTCACACTCTCCGCGGAAGATCGTTCCGTCGCCATATAGCGCGTATTTTTCCATCAAAGGACCGTGATTCACCTTGAAATGCGGGTACATAAAACCTGCCTGCATCATCGGAAGCACGTCCTCCTGGCAGTTCTTTGCAGTCATGAAGGATGCATAGCCGAAGTCCGCGCGGATGCACCGGATTCCCGGGAACTTCCCCGGAATATCGTTGTCAAGGAAGCTGTTGTCCTGTCCCTGTCCACCCATAACACCGAGGATCGCGATCTTTTTTACGACCTTTTCACAGACCGAGGGCCACTTCGGTTTCTCCGAATATTTCTCCCAGATCGACAGCAGTGCACGCACGATCGTATTCACGCCGCCCCACGACTGCAGATAGAGAACATCCTCCCTTTCGTCCATGATGCAGCGCTCGATGAGCCGCGATCCTTCCGTCTCATAGCGCACGTCGCCCTCGAACCAGTAGTTTCCGTAATATACTTTTGAAAGCAGTTCTGCCGGTGTCGGGAAGCCTTCAGCGTGTGTCCGAAGCTTCGGATAAACCGCTGTATATTCGTTTCGTATCAGGTCCTCGATCCAACCGATCTCAAAAGGCCTGAACAGCATCATATCCGCGGCTGAAGGATCCGGCTCGCGGTCCGGCATCGGGCCATCCGTCTCCTTCCGGCCGAGGCAGCGGTAATGCGGCGTCACCTCACCCAGGGTGTGAATGCCGTCTCCGTTCCAGTGAAACTGCGAGGAAGTGTATACAATTCCCTCCAGATCCAGCTCATTCAGGTAGAGAAAGAGATGGATCATGGAATTCATATCGTCGCATTCCATGTCGGTTGTCAGAATGGTGCGAGGTTTTCTGATCATCAAAAATCTCCTCTCAGGCGCAGAATGTCAGTGCATGCCAAGCCACTGAAGAAGCGACACTTCCGTTCCCTCAAATACGACCTTCGAGCCGTCATAGTCGAAATCACAGTCATTATTGAACAGCGGAATCCATGAGAAGTGCCCGAAATATTCATAAGGCTTTCCGTCGACCGGATCGGCGAGACCGTGCAGGTCTTCAATTTTGTCCCAGTAGCTGAAATGCACATCTTGATTGCCGAGGGCAAGAAGTCGTTTATAGGTTGGCTCCGCGTATTCTGCCGGCGGAACCAGCGTATCGGTTTTCGCTGCGACAAACCAGATCGGAAGATCCTTGATTTTCAGCAGTTCATTATCGCTGATGCACTTGTCCGGAAGAGCTTCGCAGACCGGGAAAGCCGCCGCAAAAAAGTCCGGATAATCCAATACCATACGGACCGTCATGAAGCCGCCGTTGGAATCGCCGCCGATATAAATCCGCTCCGTGTCGACGGCGGGGTTGTTCGCAACAAATTCATCAATGCAGGCTTTCAGCGCCGGGCCGTACTTGGTCTTTCCGTTTGCCTCGATACCACCGGTTCCGGAATCCATCCAGAAAGTCTCGGTCTGCGGGGCCAGAACATAGGCGCCGCCTTCGCCGAAGAATCCCTGCACTTCTGCGCTTGAAAGCGCGGTCACCTTGTTGCCTGCATATGCGGCTGTCGTGTCCGTTCCGCCCTCTCCCGCACCATGAAGCCATATGAGAAGCGGTTTCTTCTCTCCCAGGCCCTGCGGCACAAAGTAGCCGTAGCGTAAGGGGCAGTCCGCGTAATTCGAGCGGCTGTTGATCCAGCCGTAGAGATCGGGCTTGTGGA
>CADCPV010000190.1 GCA_902803345.1 uncultured Eubacteriales bacterium
GCCTTCATCTGCGGCAAGCGGGGGCTGACCCAGCACGACGAGGCGCCCGCCGGGAATCATACCGATTACGTGGGGATGCTGGTGAAAGTGGACCTTTCCAGCGGCAGCCAGTCCTGCATCTACATGAATTCCAAAGGAGAGATCGTCCCCGTCGTAAATCCCTTTGCGGAGTATACTTACGGCACGGAACCGATCGTGACGACGCTGAAATAAAGGCAGTCAAAAGGGCACAAAGGAGATAAACGCTGAATTTGATTCACTCAGCCACGGGGAAGAACAGTTTATTTTTCCCGGTGGCTGGATCTGTAAAATCGCATGCAGCACCTGCAAGTTTCATTCCCAGCTCCGGAATAAGGTGGTTGATCACGTTTCTGAATGTTTCTTCATAACTGCCCAGACTGACCTCTGTTATTAGATACTTTCTTGCTGGCATAACCCATTTGACCCACCCGGCTGGAACTGGTGTGTCTTCATACGCCTCGACGCCTGCCAAATACAGGCCTTTGGAATAATTGTCTGTCCAAGGCATAAAAGACATCGTCTCGTCACTCATCGCTCCCCAGAATCCTGCATAAGATCCATCAGCGTTTTTCATTCCAAGATCCGCAATATCATTAAAATTGGAATTGGCTTGCTGCCACAGATCCTGAACTACATTCTTTTCTTTTGTGCATAAGCCTTCCTTGCCAATAATTGCTATTTCAGGCAAATCAATAATCTCGTATTTATTCATTATCTTCTCCATTAAATTGAATTGTCAGGCCATTTTGCCATCCCTGATCAGATTCCGGAACAGGCTGAAAATCCCTTTCAGTCAACGAGTTGTCGATTTCTTTTCAGATTATAACAAAATTCGACAGCTGTTTCAACGTGAAAACGGAAGAATCCTCTCACTTCATGGTTTTTGGACATGAAAAAGCCGTCCTGATTCGTTGGAACCAGGACGGCTTTCAGTCATGATTTCTGCTGTGATTTCTTTTTTACTGACCTAAAAATACGATTCGGCTTTCTGCACTTACAGCACCGGGATGACCATCCTTTTCATATGCCTTTATGCCTTTCAGCATATGATCATACAGGGTGTTTCCTTCCGGGGAACGCAGCCGGTCATGCATTTTGTCCAGAAGCTCAATATAATATTCTACCCTGTATTCCGGAAGTTCCTCTTCATCCGCAAAATTCTTACTGGTCAGTTTATGGAACATAATCGGGAGTGTTACGAGGTATTCGCTGTTTTCCGCACCGCCCGGAGGATCAACCGTTCCTGTCCAACAGATGTCCAGCAAAAAACAAATATATTTTTCAGCGGATTTCAAATTCCAGTGTTTCAAGGTTTGCCGTGAGTTCTGTCCGGTTTCCTTCGCGTTCATGTGCGATCCGAAGCACCTGGCCTTCAAGATCAACCGTCACTTTCGCGTCAAATCCAAAGGCCGGGCAGGTGTTCCGGAAGCGCAGCAGCTCGAGCTGCTTCTGAACTGTCGGATCCGAAAGCTTCTCATCGATATCCGCAGGCGAAAGGTTCGTCCGGTTGATTTCCTTGTGTCCCCCTGCGCCGGCGCGCTTCACGGCTTCGTGGTCGTTCTTCCCGTTAAAGAGATCCAGATACCAGATCTGCGGTTTTCCGGGCATAAAGAGCTGAATCGCCCGCGCAAGGAGCATCTTCTTCGGATCGTCGCCGAGCGCACTGAAATAGGTCGCGTTGACCTGGTAGTACATGTTCTTGTTGCCGTGCAGGTCCTTCACGAATCCGCCGCGGCCGACCGTCACATCGATCATCTCCTGAATCCGCTCCTCCGGCAGCAAACCCCGTAGATCCAGAAGCGGAATGCCGTCGTGGCAGCCGAGCATGTTGACGGTGCGGATGCCGTCCCGGATGATTTCGTCTGCCCAGGCTTTCAGATATGATCCGTCCGCATGCTCGATCGCATCCAGAAGAAGCCCCGGCAGGAAGAAGTCATAGGTCATATAGCCCTTATCCGCCAGCACCTTGTAATTCTTCTCTCCGTAGCTTGCGTGAATCTCCGGCAGCAGCTTCAGGCCGTACTTGTCCGCAATGTCCTGGACCTTCTGAAGAAGGTCCCAGGTCCCGGGCTCATTCAGGAAATTCTTCTCGCCCGGTTCCTTCGGCGCATAGGCAAATGCGTCAAGACGGACAATCTTCGTACCATAGGAAGCAAGGGTTTTGAGTACGTCATCATAGTACTCCCACACAAGCTCCGACTTGATGTTGAGGTCCATCTGTCCAAGGTAGCTGCGGTTTGCTTCGAGATATTCACGGGTTTTTTCGGCATAGGCCTCGAAGCCAGTGAAATCCAGAGCCTTCACTGCGGTGCCCGCTGCTATCTCGGCGTTAACCTTCTTCGCGAGCGTATCCGCAGTCAGGTACTGCATGCCCGGGAAAAGCTCCATCAGGATCTGGTACGAAAGAACCGGGTACTTCACTTCCTGATAGAAAGTGTTCCAGTACGGCACGTCCCTTCCGTCCGGGAAGCGCACCATCAGGATCGGGAGGCCCGGTTTCCGGAAGAACATATCCTTGATGACCTCGGGATTCGGCTGAATATAGCCGTCCTCGGTCATCTCGCCATAGCCCTCCCAGAACTTGTTCCAGTTGATAAAGAAGTCCTTGTATTCCGACTGCTCGCCGTTCTTCACGATATCCTGGAACTGCTTCGACAGCACGGAGATATGGTTCAGGATAAAGTCCAGCTTCAGATCC
>CADCPV010000191.1 GCA_902803345.1 uncultured Eubacteriales bacterium
GTGACTTTTTTGATGTAATCCTCCACGGAGCGCGAGGAATTGTTCGTGAGAAAGACATACTGCCCGCCGCGCTTCTCAATTGTCTGCAGAAGGTCAATCGTTCCGTCAAAAATCCGGTTCTCTTCATAGATGGTTCCGTCCATGTCGAGGAGCCAGAGCGATTTCTCTTTCAGTTCATCTGCGGGTTTCTTGTTGTAATCCAGCATAAGTCAGCCTTTCAGAAAGGGGGCCGGAAGGCCCCCTGAAATTATTTCAGATGCTCTGAAGTGCCTGCGCAAGGTCCGCAATGATGTCTGCCGAATCCTCAATGCCGCAGGAAAGCCGCATCAGGTCGGAAGGCACGCCGGCTGCAAGAAGCTCTTCGTCCGTCATCTGGCGGTGTGTCGAACTGGCCGGATGCAGGATGCAGGTCCGCGCGTCCGCGACATGGGTTACGATCGCCGCAAGCTTCAGGTTCTTCATGAAGGTTTCCGCCGCAGGACGGCCGCCCTTCACACCGAAAGAGAGCACACCGCAGGAGCCCTTCGGCAGGTACTTCTGACCGAGCTCATAATATTTATCTCCCGGAAGGCCGCAGTACTGTACCCAGGCCACTTTTTCATGCTGCGAAAGGAATTCGGCCGCTTTCTGTGCATTCTCGCAGTGTCTCGGGACGCGGACATGCAGGGTTTCCATGCCGAGATTCAGGAGGAAAGCATTCATCGGAGCCGGTGTCGAGCCGAAGTCCCGCATGAGCTGCGCAACGCATTTGTTGATATAGGCGCCGCCCTGTCCGAACTGCTCCGCATAAATGATGCCATGATAGCTTTCATCCGGGGTCGTGAGGCCCGGGAATTTGTCCTTATGCGCCATCCAGTCAAAATTGCCGGAATCGATGATCGCGCCGCCGACTGATGTGGCGTGGCCGTCAAGGTATTTTGTCGTCGAATGCGTAACAATATCGGCACCCCATTCGAAAGGCCGGCAGTTGATGGGCGTTGCGAATGTATTGTCGATAATGAGCGGAACACCGTGCGCATGCGCTGCTTTTGCGAACTTCTCAATATCGAGAACCGTGAGTGCGGGGTTGGCGATCGTTTCGCCGAAGACCGCCTTCGTATTCGGACGGAATGCCGCATTCAGTTCCTCCTCGCTGCAGTCGGGGTTGATAAAGGTGAAGTCAATCCCCATGCGCTTCATCGTAACGGCGAAAAGGTTGTAGGTTCCGCCGTAGATTGCGGCTGAAGACACGACATGATCGCCTGCGGAAGCAATGTTGAAGACCGAGAAGAAGCTTGCCGCCTGTCCCGAAGAGAGCAGCATGCCGGCGGTTCCGCCTTCAAGCGCCGTGAGTTTTGCCGCGACCGAATCACTTGTCGGGTTCGCAAGCCGCGTGTAGAAATAGCCGCTGGCCTGCAGGTCAAACAGCTTTCCCATATCCTCGCTTGTCTCATATTTGAACGTCGTGCTCTGAATAATCGGGAGCACCCGGGGCTCTCCGGTTTTCGGCGAGTATCCCGCCTGCACACATCTGGTTCCGATTCCGTATTCTGACATATCCTGTTTCCTTCCTGCAAATGAATTGGCTTGCGGGATTTCCGCTTCCCGAAAAGAGGAGGCGGAAAAGCTCCGCCCCCTAATATACCACGCCTTTCGCGAAAAAGGAAGAACTTTCCCGAAAAAAAGGCTCCGTCACAGCGCCGAATAGACGATTTCCAGAATCCGCGGGTGCAGTTCGTTGCCAAGGCTCGGGTTCGCGCTCTGGAAATATACAATCGTGATTTCAGCGTCGGGATCCATTGCAACCCAGGTGCCCCAGGCGCCGGACCAGCCGAATTCACCGATCGAGGAATGGAATCCGCCCGAAGGATCCATATGCGTGCGGACACCGAGACCGTAGCCGTAGCCCGCAAGATCCGGCCCCCGGAACTCCGAGAGCGCTGTCTCATTCAGCCGGTTTTCAGTCATGAGCTTCACCGTGCGCTTTCCGAGAACGGATACGCCATTGAGTTCCCCTAACGTCATTGCCCGCGCAAATCTGGAATAATCCTCGAGGGTTCCGTAGAGGCCGCCGCAGGCAGATTCGAAGTTCGGGTCGAAGAAGAAGGACGGAAGTTTTCCGGGCTTTCTCACACCGTTTTCATAGGCGTAGAGCACCGCCTGCCGGTCCTTTTTCTCCTCCGGAACGATGAAGAAGGTATCCTCCATCCCGAGAGGCTCGAAGATATTTTCCCGAAGGTAAGTTCCGAAAGTCTTTCCCGTCAGCACTTCGATCAGCGCGCCTAAAATGTTGTGGCTGTCGCCGTAGTAGAAATGCTCGCCCGGATCGAAGTTCCCGGGAATCCGGCCGCAGAGCTTCGCGTATTCCATGACCGTATAACGGCCTTCCCTGAGAAGCTGCTGCACGCCTTCCGACATTTCCTTCCCGTTCAGGGTTGGTGTTTCCCAGCCGACGGAGATGCCGCTTGTCATGTCGAAAAGATGTCCGACAAGAACCGGGCTTTTTGCCGGTCTCGTCTGAATAAAACCCCGGCCGTCCGTGTAGTATACTTTTCGGTCGGCAAATTCCGGGATGAATTTCTCTACCGGGTCTGTGAGCATAAACAGGCCTTTTTCATAAAGCTGCATCGCTGCCGCGACGGCAATGCATTTGGTCATCGACGCCAGCTGGCAGATCGAGTCCGGTCGGAAGGGCTTTTCATTTTCCGCATCCGCAAAGCCCTGACATTTGTCGTACAGGCACTCGGTACCCTGATAGACCCGAAGCCCCGCACCGGCAATGCCGCGCTCGTTCAGCGCATAGTCCAGAAAAGCATCCAGATTTTTCAGATTTCCCATGGGATTCTCCTCTCGTAGGTTGATAGCCCTATTATAATTCGAAACGGTCCGGGAGACAAGGGGTTTCTCATGCTGCTTCACGCCTGCTGCCTGCTTCAATTTTTCACCAGTATTTTCAGCAAAATCCCCCGAAAAACCGTCACTTTCCCGTCTTGTTTTTTCTATTCGCTGCTGATATAGTTTACTGTAACATGCGGTTTTACGGGTGCGGACGCGGGCACGCGAAAAAGCCGCCGGATCGTGAACAAAAACAGAATCCGTGTCTATTAAGGGGGAAAAAGGACTTGATTTTCGGTAAACACATCAACAGGTATTACATTCGCTACGGCTGGATGCTGCTGATTGGAATCGTTGCGCTTATCGCGGTCGATTTCGCGCAGCTGAAGGTTCCGGAATTCTACCGGATGGTCGTCAACGGCATGAACAGCGGCATGACGGAGGTCGACGGTGCGGAAGTTGCGTTCACAATGGACGTGCTTCTGGACAAAGTCTGTCTTCCGCTGATCATCGTTATTGTGATGATCGTCGGGGGACGTTTTTTGTGGCGTGTCGGTTTTTTCGGGGCTGCAATCCGGGTTGAGCGGGATCTTCGTGACCGCATGTTTGACCATTGCAAAGACCTGTCGCAGCAGTATTATCAGGTGAACAAGGTTGGAAACCTGATGTCGCTTTTCACGAATGACCTCGAGACCGTGCAGGATTGCTTCGGCAACGGTATCCTGATGTTTCTGGATGCGGCTTTCATGGGAACGCTCGCGGCGGTCAAAATGTTCCGCATGAACTGGACGCTGACCGTATTTTCGATGATTCCGATGGCATTCCTCTTCGTCGGCGCGATGACAGTCGGACGCAAAATGTCCACGAAATGGGAAGAACGCCAGCAGGCCTTTTCCAACCTGTCGGATTTCTCACAGGAATCCTTTTCGGGCATCGCGGTTATTAAGGCTTTTGCCAAGGAAGCGAAGGAGCTCCTGGCTTTCCGTAAGCTCAACAAGGAAAACGAGCGTGTCAACGTTGCTTTTGTAAAAATGTCGACGCTGATGCATATTTCCGTGACACTGTTTATCGAATCGGTTATCTGTGTCATCCTCGGCTATGGCGGATATCTCGTCTACAAGGGTGTTTTCAATGCCGGTGAGATGATCGAATTCATCGGCTACTTCACTTCGATCGTCTGGCCGATCATGGCGGTCTCGATGCTGATCGAGATGCACGCAAGAGGCAAAGCCAGCCTGAAGCGCATCAGCGAACTGCTGGATGCCAAAATCGATGTGCATGATAGCGACGAAGTGGAAGAAAAGGTTGCGGCACGTGATCCCGCGATGCATCCTTCAATCCGGGGAAACATTGAATTCCGGAATCTTTCTTTTGCTTTCCCGGGAACGGATCTTGAAGTTCTGCATAATGTCAGCTTTAAAATTAACGCGGGCGAAAACGTCGGCCTGATCGGAAAAACCGGTACCGGAAAGACTACGATCGTGGACCTTTTGGCCCGCACCTACAACGTACCGGACGGAACGGTTTTTGTCGACGGAATGGACGTCAACACAATCCCGATCAGGGAGCTTCGTTCGCATATCGCCTATGTGCCGCAGGACAATTTCCTCTTCTCGGAGACGATCGGATCGAATATCGCCTTTGCCTTTGCGGACGCGGATGATGAGGTGTCGATTGAGCACGCGGCGGAGATGGCCGGTGTGCACGATAATATCATGGAATTCCCGGAACGCTACAAGACAGTCCTCGGGGAGCGCGGCGTGACGGTATCCGGCGGGCAGAAACAGCGTATTTCGATTGCTCGTGCGCTGATGAAGAATGCGGAAATCCTGATTCTCGACGATTCGGTATCGGCGGTCGACACCAAGACCGAGCACACGATCCTCGAGAATCTGAGAAAGGAACGCACCGGCAAGACGACGATCCTGATTGCGCATCGCATTACGACAATCGAGCACATGGACAAGATAATCTTCATTGAGGATGGTGAGATTGTCGATGTAGGCTCCCATCACGAGCTCTGCCGCCGCTGTCCGCGCTACGCTGAAATGGTGGAGATGCAGCGGCTCGAAGACGAGAGAAAGGAGCGCAGCTGACATGAGAGAATACTATCCCCTGCTCCTTGTGGGTGCGATCGTCAGCATCCTGGCAACTATTTTCATCATCGCATTCGCGACGATGAAGGATAAAAAAGAAGCTTTCGGCTTTGAACGGAACATGAAAGACGGCGAAATCGTCCGCCGGCTCCTGAAGTACGCGAAGCCTTACTGGAAAAACTACATTTTAATTTTCGCGGTGCTGATCGTTGCGATTGCCTACGACATCATTTCCCCGCGGCTTGTCGGCTCGATCGAGGAACTGGTCAAAGGAAAGTTCGAGATGCCGCAGCTTCTTCGGATGGTCTTCCTGTATGCGGGCATCCTGATTATTTCCCTGGTCGGAAACTATATTCAGGCGATTCAGCTGCAGAAAGTCGGACAGAAGATACTGACAGCGATCCGTGAGGACCTCTTCGTGCACATCGAAAGTCTCTCTCACGACCAGCTGAACCACATCCCGGTCGGCAAGCTCGTGACGCGTGAATGCAATGACACGAACGCGATCTCGATGATGTTCACGAACATCCTTGTCAACATGATCCGGAACACCCTCGTGATCATCGGTGTTTTTGCCGCAATGCTGATGCTGAACTACGAACTGACACTGATGGTGACCTGCTTCGTTCCGTTTATCGTGCTGTTCACGCTGATTTTCCGGAAGTTCTCACGCCGTGCCTACCGCCGCGTGAAGGATGGGACGACTGATATCAATACTTTCCTCTCGGAAAACCTGTCGGGCATCAAAATTACGCAGATTTTCAACAATGAGGAGAAGAAACTCGGCGAATTCCGTGAGAAAAATGTGAAGCTTGCCAAGGCACGCCGACAGGAAATGTTTGTTTTCAGTATTTTCCGGCCGGTTGTCTATATGCTGTATATCAGCTCTGTCATGCTGCTCCTGTATCTGGGAGGCAAAGGTTATATCCAGGACACGAGCTTCATGGGACAGACGATCACCTCAGGCGTCCTCGTGAGCTTCTACATGTACATCTCGAAGTTCTTCAATCCGATCCAGAACCTCGCGGAAACCTTCAACTGGCTGCAGTCCGCGATGGCTTCGGCGGAAAAGGATTTTTCGATCATGGATATGGAGCCGGAAGTGAAGGATGAGCCGGACGCGGTCGAGCTGGAGCATGTCCGGGGCGAGATTGAGTTTAAGAATGTCTGGTTTGCCTACGAGAAGGATGAGTGGATTCTGAAGGACGTCAGTTTCCACATCAACCCGAAGGAAACCGTAGCTTTCGTCGGCGCGACCGGAGCAGGCAAGACGACGATCCTCTCTCTTGTGTGCCGCAACTACGACATCCAGAAAGGGCAGATTCTCGTCGACGGTATTGACATCCGCCATATCAAGATGCAGTCTCTTCGAAAGCATTTCGGACAGATGCTGCAGGACGTCTTCCTCTTTGCAGGAACGATCCGCTCGAATATCGTGCTTCGTGAGGACAGCTTTACAGACGACCAAATCATGGAAGCCTGCCGCTACGTCAACGCGGATCACTTCATTGACCGCCTGCCGGGCGGCCTGGACGAGGAAGTCCGTGAGCGCGGCAACAACTTCTCGGCCGGACAGCGGCAGCTTTTGTCCTTT
Source organism: uncultured Eubacteriales bacterium (assembly GCA_902803345.1). Next base: position 6,505 of record CADCPV010000191.1, read on the forward strand.
GCGCGGACAATTATCCACAAGCCTGACGTCATGATTCTGGATGAGGCGACCGCAAACATCGATACCGAGACAGAGCAGCTGATCCAGAATTCGATGGAGAAGATGATGAACATCGGCACAATGCTGGTTGTCGCACACCGGCTGTCGACGATCCAGCACTCCGACAAGATCATTGTCATCAACCACGGCGAAATCATCGAGGAGGGCAACCACTTCGAACTGTTGGAGAAACACGGCGCCTACTACGAACTTTACAAACTGCAGTATACCGACGAAAGCGTCGGGTGATCAGCAAAATCGCAGGGACAGCTGCTTTATTCGGCGGCTGTCCTTTCATTTTGGCCTTATACAGCTTTTTTTGGGGGACTGACAGAGGAGGAAATCAAATGAATTACCAGGTCAGCGTTTTTACAAAAGAAGTTTCCGAAGACCGCTATCCGGCAGGTCTTGCCGGTGCAGTGCATTTCGCGCTTGATGGCGAGTCCGGGGAACGGATCGAACTGAACCGGGGATATGGGCTCCTGTTTGCCAGAGCTGAGATCAGTCCGGAGGGGACGATTATTCCGAAAGCAGTACGGAATCCCGGGATTTTCAGGACTTCGGAAGGTGAGTTTCTGATCTGTGCAGTGCGTACGGAGGAGAACGGTGATCCGGAGCCGGCGCAAAGGATGCTGTACTGGGAATCCGAAGACCTGATTCATTTCACTGAAACAGAGGCGGAGACTGCGGAGAAAACGGCTGCGGAAGAAGGACTGCTGCCGGCGGTGCTTACGGAGGAGGAGGCGAAGAAGGTGCTGGATTTCTGGAATACGGAGCCGGGGAAAGCGCTGGTCCCGTTCCCGAAAGCACGGGGCTTCGCAGATCCGGTCTTCTGGCGGCACGAGGAAAAGTGGTATTTCATTTTCACGAACGACAATGAAAACGATATCGGGCTCTATATGCGGGAAGCGGACCGGATGGAGGACCTGCTTTCCGATGAAACACCGCTTTATAAAATTCTCGATGTCGATGAGGAAGCCGGGCTGATCCAGAACTTCTGGGCGCCGGAAATCCATGAGATCGGCGGGGAAATCTATATTTTCTTTGCGGTTTCCGGGCGGGAATTCGGGCCATGCTGTCATGTGATGAAGCTTCGAAAAGGCGGGAACCCGGCCGATCCGCTGGCGTGGGAAAAGCCCATACCGGTGCGGCGGAAGGATGGATCGGTTCTGACAAAACCTGAATATCTGCTGACGGAAGCCGAAAAACGGGAAAACCGGCCGGTTACGGAAGACTTTCTCGATGACCGCTTCGGCATTTCTCTTGATATGACGTATTTCGAGGATGCGGGAAAGTCCTACCTGATCTGGTCCTACCGAAAGGACATCGGAACGCCCCGGGACAGCGGCTCCATGCTCCTCATTGCGGAAACCACAAAAGAAAGGCCCTGGCTGCTTCGGACGGACCCGGTGCTTCTCTCGCGGCCGCTCTACGGCTACGAGAACTGCAGGGGAACCATCAACAACGAGGGCCCTTATGTGTATAAAAAGAACGGCCGGATTCATGTGAATTACAGCGGCGGCGATGCACGGGGATATCTCTACATTATCAACCTGCTTTCGGCGGATTCAGGTGCGGATCTTCTGGATCCGAAAAGCTTCAGGAAGCGCACAACGCCGCTCTGCAATTTCAAAACCTGGACCGGCGTGTACGGACCGGGCCACAATTCATATTTTACGGACGAGCAGGGAAAAGACTGGATCCTGTTCCATGCCGTCGATACGATGGCAGGAAAACGGATTGCTGTCGGCGCGTTTGCGTATCCGGAAAATCTGGAGTAAGGGCTGCGAAGCAGCGCTCTTTGGATCAGTCCTCCCGGACCTGGTTCAGGAGCCACGACATGATGCCGTATTCGTTTTTGTAGGTGGGCGTCCAGCTGTTGTGGTTTTCGCTGAAGAGGCGCGGATACGGAAGATTCGGCGTGATGGAAATATCGTATTTTTCCAGGTCTTCCGGCGCATAGAGCGTCAGATGCGCATTCTGGTTGCCCTGATCCCGCATGTTCATGACCGCGTCGACGAGGTATTTGTGGCGGTACAGGGTGTGGTCGATGTAGGCGGAAGCCACCCAGACCGGACGGCGCATGGAACGGAGGATCGCAAAGGTTTCAGGCGTCATCGTCGGGCAGACCGGCACACAGGCTGCAAAGAGGTCCGAACCGACGGACATCGCCCGGATCGTACCTGCGCCGCCCATCGACATGCCGGTCACATAGATGCGCTTCCCGTCCACCTTTCCTTCCTTTACCATGCGGCGGATGATGTCGCAGACCTGTCCGAGGTATTCGCGGCACCAGCCGTAGCCCGGCGCATTGAATTTGTCGCTGTCTTTGAAGCGGTTGTTCATGTTGAAGGTCCGCATATCCCGGCGCATTTCCACCGCCATCGGCGCCATGACGTAAATGTCCGGATAGTCCTCTGCGAAGTTGACCGGGCCGTAGTCGGTGACGATATGCTTGTTGTTGTCGCGCTCGCCTTCATAGCCGCCGTTTCCGCCGCCGTGCAGGAACAGGATCATCGGCCGCGGACCCTCTGCATCCGGCGTATACAGCCGGTACAGAACCCGGCCCTCTTCCTTGCGTTCGAATTTGTCATCCGAAGTGCGGGTATGGATCACAAAATCCGCCCGATCGAAACTTTTTTCACCAACCACAAGCGTAAAATCCGCCCGTGTTGTCGCGGGTTCGATCGTGATTTTCAGAAGTCCATCCGAGAGCTCCAGATCCTTCACATCGCCGGGCCCGATGCCCCGCGTCTCTTTCATATAGCGGATCCGGTCCGTATCGACTGCCGGTCCTTCCATCCGGACCCTGTCTTTTTCCGGCATCTCTGAATCCCAGGGAATCTCAAAACGTTCAATTTCCTGTCCCGTATACCCGATAAATGCATATGCGTGGTTTTCCATACAGTTCCTCCTGTCTGATACTTGATCTTGCCATCATTGTATCGTGGCTTTTGGTGATTGTCAATCGCGGAATAAGCCGGACGTCCGGACCGGGAGAACCCGTAAGAGGCTTGACAAAGCCCAGGTTCCGCTCTATGATAGATGCAATAAAATACGGAAAGCGGCGGGAGGGGATCCCGCCAGCAAAACAACAGGA
>CADCPV010000192.1 GCA_902803345.1 uncultured Eubacteriales bacterium
CTGCGTTATCGTCGGTCGTCGATGCCCGCATCGACTTCCTCCTCTGCCTTGCGTATGAACAATCATCCTGCGTGAATGTTCCAGAAATTTATTTTTCGGTGTACTTGTTTGTTTCATAAGTACTCGTTTAATGATAAAGGACACAGTCAGCCAGCGTTGCTCCTATTGTTCCTGATGGTCAGGAATTGTTGTTCGACATTTCCTCGTTTCTCCTTTGTTTTTCACCCCATATAATATTTGGTCAGGAAATAGGTCCTGTCCCAATCCACGATCTTCACCTCGGATTCCTTTGCAGGGTGTATATCGAATTCATCCAATACCATCACCTTTTTTTCCTTTGTGTCATAAAGCGGCCACTCATGCGCCTTCCCATCCGGGGATATGTCTGCGCCAAGTGAAGGATTGCCGCACTTTGCAAACTGAACCCACATCTTTCTCACGGTCTTTGAAAAGGCTTCATCAAATACCCTTCCCGTATCCTCGGACATCTCCGGATGATTGAATATCGTTGAAAGCTCTATCGCGTGTCCGCATTTCATAACCGGATCGGGAGACTCCGGTGTGAAGTAGTAGGTGTAAACCTTGCCTTTTCCTTTGGTCTGACTCTCTGATTGCGTAATCGTCGGCACTATAAACCAAAGCTGACTGAAAAGGTGGCAGTGCTGCTCATAGCTCTCTTCTTTTACATCATTGCAATAGCTGTCAACAAGCGCTTTTTCCTCATCAGATAGTTTCGCATCCAGCCTTGCCTTTCGGTCGGCAGACCATGAAGCCCAGCCCTCTGCTCCGAAGCTGCTTGCGAAAAAGTTCATTTCATCCTTATTGCAGCCCACCAGAAACTCTATATCCTTTGCCGCGCCGTCTTCATAAGCCTTATATGTATCATCGGGCAGATATTTGCCGTCTCTCTCCGGGAATTGGCGTGTAAAGAGCACCTTGGCCGCCTCCAGGATCTTATTGGCATCCACTTTCAAAAGCTCGGCAACCGTTTTGCATCCTAACTCGTTCAGCAGCTCATTTGTGCATTCGATGCCTTCCTCCGGAGATTTTGTCTGGTTAACGGAACCGCTTTGGGCTATGACACGCCTGAAATACTTATGGGAGCCTTCGATCAAAGGAAGCATGGTGCAGCTTCCTGCACCGGCGGATTCACCAAAGATCGTCACATTGTCGGGATCGCCGCCGAAGCCTGAGATATTCTCATGAACCCACTTTAAGGCCATCAGCTGATCCAGAAGACCTAAATTCTGCGAATCTGTGTAATCCCGGCCATCCGGCAGATGAGACAGATGAAGGAAGCCGAAGGGGCCAAGCCTGTATGCAATGGTGACAATGACAACCTCCGGGTTCTCTTTCACAAGATTGAAGCAGTCAAACATCGGATCCACTGTTCCGCCCGATTCAAAAGCGCCGCCGTGAATCCATACCATGACAGGCTTCTTTCCGGAATTCGCGTCATCAGATCTCCATACGTTCAGGTACAGACAATCCTCACTCAGGTCGTAAAGAGACCCCGTTTCAAATTCCGGATTTCCAAAGGCACTGTTCGCATTGAAATATGCCTCGTATACTCCGTTGTCCGGAACGACATCCACCGGTGCCTTCCAGCGCAGCTCTCCTACAGGCTGCTGACCGACAAAGGGAATACCCCTGTACATGATGATATTCTCAGTCTTCTTTCCAACGAAAGTCCCGTTTTTGCACCTGACCGCCAGCGACTTGTCATAGCTGCCGTCTGTGATCTTTTTGTTTTCTCCGCCATACAGGGATCTCAGCAGTTCCTTCACATCAGTTGATGCTTGATTTGTTGTCTCGCCCATTTCTCACCCCTCCTTTGTTCGTGGCGCACTTCAATTCCTTGTCTGATTAAGCTTTATATACTTCTTTGCCGGTGATCTTCTCCGCATTTTCGATGCAGTCAGGCTTGAAGTGAGTTACATTGCTTTTGCAAAAGGCTTCTTTTCAACCTTAAATGATGATGCTGACGAGAATAACCGTCCGTTTCAGAAGATTTGTATCTTTCATTATTACTTATTCTCATTACCCTGTAAAGTGTCTGTATTACTGAAATTATATATCCGATGTCAGAGAATATTCCATAATGTCACATCCAGTTTTCACGGTAAACAATAACGAGATCATTGATTCCGGTGCCTTTAGAATCTGTGTCCGAAAACATGCAAACCGTTTTATACTCATCTGCGTTGTAATCATCGGATACCTGATTTCCTGCCTCTGCTATGCTGCCAAACTCATCCAAATGACCGATGACAACAACGAATCATACCGTTCCAAACAGCTAAACGTACATGTTCCCGGCCAGCTTAAGGAACTTCTTATCATTCATCTGCTCATTTGTAACATATTCACCATCATGAAACAGAGCATAATTCGTAACAGGAGTCGGAGCATTCTGAGCTTTTTCCCTGCTATCTATATGAATTGCCCTGAATGGAATTCCATTCTCTTCAGCCGTCTGCTCCAGAACAGGGACATACTTTGCATTAAAAGGACATTGGCTCGTGTAATACAATACATAGCCCTTCTCTTCTATATGCGGATGCCTGGCGCATTCTTTGAATCGTGGCGTATCTGCTTCCTTATCAAATGGTAAATACCATAGCTGAATGCCGTTATCTGCCTCATCCGCAACGGCAAAGCCCTTGTACTTCAGATACTTCGGATCAGCCAGGAAGGGCTTTTTCTTTGCAGCGCATAAAATGCACAGTCCCTTACGTCCCTTTTCTTTACTATCCTCTATGCAGGAATTTAACAGGTCTGAAGAATATCCATGTCCTTTGAACGAACCTGACACCCACAGGCAGTCAATATACATATACCCATCTGCTTCGATCGGAATCCAGGCGTTTTCTGCCGGGATATATTCGATAAAGCACTTGCCACGTTCCACACTCTTCAGAAATACAAGTCCCTCATCAAACCTTTCCGCAAGCCATGCCTTTTTTGATGATACCTGCACATCCTTATTGTTGGAAATCGCACAGCAAATGTGTTCCTTTTCCAGATTGTCCTTCGTTACTCTGATGTATTCCATATGCTCAATCCTTTCCGATCATTCCTCACCCAAAATCTCCCGTTGTTTCTTCTTACTGAAGCTCCCAAGCACTATCTGATATGCCTTATCAAGCAGATCCTTTAGGATGTCATCAGGTACCTCTCCATCAGCTTTTACCGAATTCCAATGCTGCTTGTTCATATAGTAGCCCGGGATTATGTCCTCATACTGTTTTCGCCAGAAATCCCCCTCCATCGGGTCAAGCTTCAGTGTAATGTAATAAGGCTGGTCATTATCATCCCGGCATATCGCAGCGAACATCTTTCCTCCGATCTGAAACCGGATCCAGTTCCAATCCGCCTGCAGATCCTCGGTCACGCCTGTTTTTTTCAGAAGATACTCTTCAATCCAGGGATATTTCATACCGTTATTTCCTCCTGCCTTGATTCCTTCTCATTGCTTCATTCATTGCTCTGACGATCATATCAAAATCAACATGTCAACAGTATGTCATGTTTGATGAAATTGTCAATTTCTTACTAACGGAAAAGACCGCAGATCTGCGGTCTTTTATCATCGAAGCGAAAGCTTTGCAGTTGTCTTAAGTTTTCTTATCCGAATATCTGTCCCGGAAGCTTAAGCTTTTCCTAAGGTGGAAACCCTTTATCAAACTCATCCACATCCTCGTCCTTCACATAGTACCCCTGTGGAGTCTGATATACCCCGGCCACATCATCAAGGTATCCCGGGATCAGCTCCTTGCAAAGAAAGAATGATGCATCTGCATCCTCCGGCAGGTCATGGTATCTTATGCCGTACTTGCCTGCATAGTCAAAACCGCTCTTGCCATAGAAGTCAATATTTCCTTCAAACAAAACAGCTCCAAATCCCATTCCGGCAGCTTTTTCCAAGGAATGATCCAGTATGGCTTTTCCGTAGCCTTTACGCTTAAGATCGGGAATGATACCGATTGGTCCCATTGTAAGGACAGGTATAGTTCTTCCGTCATCCCCTTCGATGATCGTCCTCATGAACATATTCTGCCCGATAAGACGTCCCTCTTTTTCCATTACAAAATCCAGTTCTTTTACAAAAGCAGGATCATCGCGGAGCATATGTATCACGTAATGCTCTGAGCATCCCGGTTTGTAAACGTTCCAGAATGATTCTCTTACAAGATTCTCAACAGCCCTGTAATCATTTTCGTTTTCCAATCGTATCGTATAATCGTTTTTATTCATCATATTACCTCC
>CADCPV010000193.1 GCA_902803345.1 uncultured Eubacteriales bacterium
GGAGAGTATGACGCCGCCCTGGCCGAAGCCATGAAACAGATCGAAGACAGCGGCTACACGGACGACCTGCGCCGCGAAGACATGGAGACCATCTACAAATACGGCATCGCTTTTTATAAAAAGTCCTGCCGCGTAAGGTGCGAGAAAGCATGAAGACGCGAGGCTTTATACATGTGTATTTAAGATATTTAAGAATAGAATAAATTCGACCTGTGCAAAAAGCAAAGACTGTTTTTCATGCTGCCTGAAGCAATGAAAAGCAGTCTTTTCATTTGTACTTCATCCCCCTGATAATCCAAATGGCAAGTCGAAATGTCCATCGCGTGAACGTTAACAAAGCTTTGCTATACAGGGATGGGATGATCGCAGGATACTGCACCCGCCCTCTCGAGGGCTTTGTAGCTGACTCGTATCGGAAATGGCATCGATTCTTGCAGAATGACCAAATTTGACTTACTCATGAAAAGTGAATAGAATAATTACTATCTTCCTGTGCAGGAAGGTTTGCATGTTTTATCTTTGTTCGGAGGAACCCTATACGCATCTTAATGCCTGAAGACTAAACGCAGTAAGGCATTCTTTGTCCCCCCCTGGTGTGGTTACCAGCTTCTGTTTTTCAGTATGTTTTAATTGTACTGGCATTTTCTGCACCACATTGATCCCGCACGAGAAAATACCATCTAATTCAACCTTATACCCGCGATCAGAATTCTTGCTCCAGAAAATATATGGGACGAACGAAGGCTGATGACAAAAACAGTGATTGAATAATAGAAGGATGGTGTTAGACATTTTCAAATAATACAAGTTCCCCACTGAAACGATTGAAAAGGGAAATAATAGCAATCGATGTAATGACAGCATTTAAGGTGCGGTCATGCGTGTCTTTTATTCGAAATTCATATGGTAACGTCAAAAATACAATACATTAATGGCAGACCCTGAATAATATGAAAGATGGGAGGCAAAGCAGACATGGGTTCGGTAAAGAAGTATAGTTTTTTCGCTGCTCATCTTATCGTGGAAGAAGATGAGAATGGCGGGAAGTGTGTAATAAAAGGCCAGACAATCGAAGAACATTGCAAAAATGTTTCCATAATAGCGAGACGGTTTGCCGATCCTTTCGGAGCAGGCGATGCCGCCGCTCTATGCGGACTTGCTCATGATATTGGGAAGTATTCGAAAGCTTTTCAGAAGAGAATCTGGGAGGACGGTCCAAAAGTTGATCATTCCGCTGCGGGCGCAATAGAACTGAAAAAAATGGGCTCTTTTGGATTTCTCTGTGTAGCGGGACACCATGCAGGTCTTTCAAATATTCATCAATTGATCAGCGAAAGACTCACAAAAAAAGTACAGCCCTATGAAGAATATAAAGATGATATTGTATTGGGAAGCGCCTCAGACCCATCTTTCGTGGGGAAAAGGGATGTGCAATATCCGGGCTTTGTTCTGTCATTTTATATTCGCATGCTTTTTTCCTGCCTGGTAGATGCGGATTATCTGGATACAGAATTATTCATGTCGCAGGGAAATATATTCAGGGCGAACGGTTCTGGAATTTCAGAACTGTGCGGACGGATGGAAAACTACATTAAGAGCAATAGCTGGCTTGAAGGGAGAGATGGTATCAATTTCTACAGGAGTGGTATCCTCAAGAGATGTATAAACTATGGAAAAGAGAGCAGTCCCGGGATATTTACACTGACGGTTCCTACCGGGGGAGGAAAGACATGCGCTTCACTTGCTTTTGCCCTGAATCATGCCAAAAAGAATGGCATGAAGAGAGTGATTTATGTGGTGCCGTATTGTGCCATTATAGACCAGACGGTAGATGTTTATAACAAGATTCTTGGAGAAGAAAATGTTCTTGCCCACTATTCGGAAGCAGAGTTTACAGACAGCGAGAGCGGGAAAGACCCGAATCAAGCTGAGTTAAAAAAACTCGCTGCTGAAAACTGGGACATGCCTGTTGTTGTAACCACCGCAGTACAGTTTTTTGAATCTCTGTTTTCAAATAAGACCAGCAAATGCAGGAAAATTCATAATATAGCTGACAGCGTGATCGTCTTTGATGAGGCACAGACCATACCGGTGGATTTTATTAAGCCATGTGTCTTTGCAATCACAGAGTTAGCGCTGCATTATCATTCATCCTGCATTCTTTGTACCGCTACGCAGCCATCACTGGAGATGTTCATAAATGAGTATAAGAAGGGTACGATCGTAAGGGAAATATCTGAAAATACAGATGATCTCTATCGGCTGTTCAAAAGAGTTAATTATGAAGATCTTGGAAAGTGCTCCGAAGACGAGATTGCTCTTCATCTGAGTGATTATAATAGAGTTCTTTGTATTGTTTCTACAAGGTCTCGTGCAAGAAGTCTTTATGAAAAGCTTCCGAATGAGGGTCGATATCATTTGTCTACAAGGATGACTCCGGAACATCGAAAGAGAACCCTTGACACGATTAGGGAGAGGCTTATTGACGATAAGAGTGTCCGGGTAGTATCCACCAGCTTGATTGAAGCGGGAGTAGACCTTGACTTTCCCGTGGTTTATAGGGAGCTGGCCGGACTTGACAGTATGATCCAGGCTGGCGGAAGATGCAACAGAGAAGGGAGGGAGGATCCCGGCGCGAGCAAGGTGTTTGTCTTCAGGTTCAAGGAATTGAAAAGGCTCCCTTCGTCGATGAAATTGCCTGCAGAGGTTGCAGAAACAATTATCATGAAAAATATTGAAATTGACTCACCTCAGACGATAAAAGAATACTTTGATGCTCTGTACTATCATAAAAGCGAGGGACTGGATCGTGAGAAGATAGTTGAAAAATTAAACAACAGGCCCAGTGACTTCAGATTTGCCGATGTGGGTGAAAAATTCAAACTGATCGATACCTTTGAAAATAAGACGATATTTATCCCCCGCGATTTGAAAAGCAATGCTCTGGTTGATGAAATCAGAAAACATGGAGAGGTGCTGACCCGCAGCATTTACCGTCAGACTGGAAAATACAGTGTATCTGTTTCCGAACGTGTTTTTAGAGCTCTTAGCCCGGCTCTGGAGATGATAAACGAAGAATTTGCGATTCTTGCCGTAAGCAAATATTACAGCCAGGAGACGGGTCTGGCTGAGGATTTTGAAGGTGGAGATGCTGTTTTTGGATAAAAACATGGAAAAGGTCGGTGCATATGAAAGCCCGACCTGTTTCCAAATCATAATTATATGTTTTTCAATCCA
>CADCPV010000194.1 GCA_902803345.1 uncultured Eubacteriales bacterium
CTCGACTTCTGCTCCGCCGATCCGACCTTCTCATTGAAGATCTTTTTCTGGCGGTTCTGGCCCAGCATGAAAAAGATGACCGATGCGGCAGCGATAGCCACGATCGCTGCTATGATAATAACAATGACCGCAGTTACTTGCACTGTACCCACAGGAGTACCTCCTTATTCAATTTTGATTGTACACAAAACAACAGATTAATTTTACACGGTTTTCGGCCTTTTGTCAAGCGGGGGTTTTTGCCGCTTCAGGCTTCAGACTTTCAGCGTAATCTCCCGTCCGGAAGGCTGGTACTGCATAAAAGTCACGCCGGCGCGGGCGAGCATGCGCTTGCTGGCGCGGAAGGCAGGCGTGTCGCCGTATTTGTCATCCGCATAGATCAGCGTGCGGATGCCGGACTGGATGATCGCCTTTGCGCATTCGTTGCAGGGGAAAAGCGTCACATAAAGCTTCGCACCCTCTAAAGACCCGCCGCGGTAATTCAGGATTGCATTCAGTTCGCTGTGCGCGGTATAGAAGTACTTGTTGTCCTCTCCTTCCCTGGACCAGGTGAACTCCGAATCCGGGATACCGTTCGGAAAACCGTTGTAACCGACCGAGAGGATCCGGTTCGTCTCGCTCACGATGCAGCATCCGACCTGGGTGTTGGGATCCTTCGAGCGAAGCGCCGAGAGCATCGCGATGCCCATGAAATATTCGTCCCATTTGATGTAATCCGTACGTTCGTACATCCTGTACCTCCACATAGATAAAGCGTATTTTATCAGAGCTTGTCGGCCCTGACCAGGTTTCCGCCGGCCGCCTTCAGAAGCCGGTTCATAATAGCGCCGCCGATGTCATGCGCGGACATGTCCTCCGCATAGATCAGGTCGACCGGCAGCGCGTCAAACTGCCGGAGCGCATCGAAGAGCCGGTGCGCGGCTTCTTCGGGGTTTTGAATGCTTCCGACCGAGACCGGGAAGCCTTCGGGGAAGCAGTCCATATGTTCGTCATATGTGAGAATACCGGTCCTTTTCCCGGCTTTTCTTCTGATGGCGAGAATGATATCGTCCTCGCTCCCGGAAACGATAAAAACGGGCGATTTCGGCGCATAGTGGCGGTATTTCATGCCGGGCGCCTTCGGATGTTTCACCGAAACCGCATGGGAAATGATGTTCTCGGCGCGGATTGCAGGATCCACTGAAACCGGACCGATCAGTTCTTCCATCTCCCCGACCGTCACATAGCCGTAGCGAAGAAGCACCGGCTCTTCCCCGGAAAGATCGATGATGGTCGACTCCACGCCGATCGGAACGTCTCCGCCGTCAATGATCTGCTCCACTCTCCCGGAAAGATCCTCAATCACATGCGCGGCCTTTGTTGTCGAAGGCCGTCCGGAAAGATTCGCGGAAGGCGCCGCGACCGGGAAAGGCACTGCCCGAAGGATTGCGTTTGCAACCGGATGCGAGGGCATCCGCACCGCGACAGTCGAGAGCCCGCCCGAGGTCTTTTCCGGAACGATATCGGACTTGTTGAAAATGATCGTTAAAGGTCCCGGCCAGAAATGGTCGATCAGGATCTTCGCCTTTTCCGGGATCTCTGTGACCAAATCCTTAAGCTGCTCCTTCTTTCCGATATGCAGAATCAGCGGGTTGTCGGAGGGCCGGCCCTTCGCAGCGTAGATTTTTGCCGCCGAATCCGCGGAAAGCCCGTTCCCGCCGAGCCCGTATACCGTCTCGGTCGGAAACGCCGAAAGGCCGCCCGATGACAACACCGCTGCGGCCCTTTTCGCAATCTCCGAAACCGGGAGCTCTTTTACCGAAAGAATCTCCGTCGTCATTTCGCCTTCGATCCTTCCGCCGCGGATGCCTCCGCCTTTTCTTTTTGCTTCTTCTCAATAATGCCCCAGATCAGATAATACCAGGCGGCGACGAAGGTGAAGGTCATGCCGCCGAGACCGATCTTGAAAAAAAGAACGGTTCTTGCAAAGTAAACAAGCAGCAGGAAAAGCACGAAACAGACAATATAGCCGCGCATCATGCCCGCAAGTTCCTTCCTGACCAGTTTCTTTACACCGGTGACGTCTTTCTTCGTCACCGACAGCAGGTACGACATCAGCGCGGCAGAAAGGATACCGCCGAACAGCATCGAAATCACGCAGTCAAAAAGCGGCACATCGGGAAGCGTGAAACCTTCCGTCTGGAACCAGGCGCCGTAGCAGGTCAGCACAAGACCGCAGACCGCAAGCGCCCAGATCAGGTATTTGTCGATGAAGTCCAGAATCTTCTTTTTTACACTCTTCTTCTGTTCAGACATTTCTTTTCTCCCCCCGGGAAAGGAATCAGCCGATCAGTTCTTCAATCGGTGTATAGTCCATGCTGTGCGCAAGCGCCACGTTCCGGCAGGTCAGCTTTCCGAGATAGGTATTGACGCCGCTGCAGATGACATCGCTCTTCCTGCAGGCAGCTTCAAGGCCTTCCGCCGCGATCTCAAGGCCGTAGCGGAGCGTCGCGTTTGTGAGCGCGATCGTGCTTGTCCGCGGAACCGCGCCGGGCATGTTGCCGACACAGTAATGCACAACGCCTTCCTGCACATACACGGGATCATCGTGGGTCGTCACATGCGAAGATTCGCCGCAGCCGCCCTGGTCGATCGCGACATCCACAAAGACCGCGCCGTCCTTCATTTCCGGCAGGTATTTCGCCTTGAACAGCTTCGGTGTCGAGCCGCCGGGGATCAGGACGGAGCCGATTACAAGGTCGGCGTCCCTGAGAACGCGCTCCACGTTGCTGTCATTCGAGACAAGGGTCTGGATATGCGCGCCGAACATGTTGTCCAGCTCCTCGAGGCGCTTCAGGTTTACGTCAAGAATCGTGACATTCGCGCCCATGCCGACCGCGATTTTGCAGGCGTTCATGCCGACCGTACCGCCGCCGAGGATCACGACATTGGCCTTGGGAGTTCCGGGAACGCCGGCTAAAAGAATGCCCTCGCCGCCGAAGCGTTTTTCGAGGTATTTCGCGCCTTCCTGAATTGACAGGCGGCCCGCAATCTGGGACATCGGCGCAAGGCAGGGAAGGGAACGGTCCTTCTCCTGGATGGTTTCATAGGCGACAGCCTTGACTTTCCCCTGAAGAAGCGCATCCGTCTGTTCGCGGTCCGCTGCAAGGTGCAGGTAGGTGTAAAGGATCATGCCGTCGTGGAATAAAGGATACTCTTCCGGCAGCGGTTCCTTGACCTTGACCATCATATCGCACATTTTCCAGACGTCTGCCGCTTCGTCCAGAAGCGAGGCGCCTGCATCCACATATTCATTGTCAGTAAAGCCCGAGCCGACGCCCGCACCCTTCTCCATGTATACATGATGTCCGGCCGCAACATAGGCTTTGACATTGTCCGGCGTCAGGCCGACACGGTATTCGTTATTCTTAATCTCTTTGACACATCCGATCTTCATAGAAGTTCTCCTCACAGGTCACATAATAGAAAGATTATACGCCAAAAAGCCGGAAATTTCAAGTATTTTCACTGCTTCCTCCCATCCTGAACCCGCACATACCCGGACAGGGCGCTTTTCCGGATCGCGCCTTTCATTTCAAGGCGCACGAGAATCTCAAGAATCATCGATACAGGGAAATTGCTCCGAAGAAGAAGGTCGTCGATCATCACAGATTCCGACCCGATGCAGTCATAAATTTCCTTTTCCTCCGGGGTCATCGGGATGTGCACCGGCTTCTTCGTGTCCGCCTTTACCGAAAAGCCGAGATTCTGCAGGATATCCTCAGGACAGGTCAGCATATGCGCGCCGTTCTTAATGAGTTCGTTGCAGCCGAGGCTCATCCGTTCGCCGATCCGGCCGGGGACCGCGAAGACTTCCTTTCCGAGCGCCAGTGCAAAATCGACGGTCGTCCGGGTTCCGGAGCGCTCAGCCGCCTCAATCACCGCAAGGCAGGAGCCGTATGCGCTGATCAGCCGGTTCCGTTTCGGAAAATCGTAGGGCTTTGCCTGATAGCCCGCCGGTTTTTCCGAGAGAATGCAGCCGCCCTGATCGAGGATGGAACGAAACAGACCGACATTTTCCTTCGGGTAACAGAGATCCGCGCCGCCGCCGAGGATGGCCGTCGTAAAGCTGTGACCTTCCGGAAAGCCGCCCGGATCCGCTGCAGAAAGTGCTCCCCTGCCCGCATATCCGTCCACGCCGAGCGCCATCCCGGAGACGATGTTTACCCCGTATTTTGAAAGCTCCTTCCCGAAGAAATACGCGCATTCCCGGCCGTATTCGCTGCAGCGTCGGGAGCCGACGATCGAGACCTTCTGCTGGTCCGGTTTCGGAAGCCTGCCCTGCACATAGATTCCGGCCGGCGGATCGGGAAGCGCGAGAAACTCTTCCGGAAAGTCCGGATCTTCCCGGCAGAGAAACCGAAGGCCTTTCTTCTCGGTTTCTTCAAAGAGAGCGTCCAGGACCGCAGGATCCCGGAGCCTGTCGAACTCTGCCATCTCCCTGAAATCCACACCAATCTCAAAGTTCAGAAGGTCCCGCCCATGAAGCGACAGGACTTCGGAAGGCTCCAGTTCCCTGAGGATCCGGAGCGAATTTCCGGCTGTTTCCGCCGCAGTCTGGCTCAGTAAAAAGTATCCTCTCTCATTCTCATTCATGCTTATTATCCTCCGAAAAACTTGCGGTCTGCCGAACGGTAGGACACCGCCTCCGCAAGATGCGCTGTCGTAATCCGCTCCGAACCGTCGACATCCGCCGCTGTCCGCGCGACTTTCAGGATCCGGTCGTGCGCGCGGGCGGAAAGCTCCAGCTTCTCAAAGGCCTCGGTGAGAAGCGACCGTTCTTCTTTCCCGAGCACACAGAATTTCCGGATCTCCCTGCCCTGAAGCTGTGAATTGAACAGGATCCCGAGCCCTTTGTAGCGCTCCTTCTGGATTTCCCAGGCGCGGATCACTATGGAGCGGAGCTTCTCCGAGTCCATGCCCGTATTCTCCGTGCCCTGGAGCTTTGCGACATCGACGCGCGGGACCTCGCAGGCGATGTCAATCCGGTCAAGAAGCGGTCTTGAGAGACGTGACAGGTACTGGTGCACTTCCGCTTCCGAACACTTGCAGCGGTTCCGGTCCGGATAGTAGCCGCAGCGGCAGGGATTCATCGCACAGACAAGCATCACCCGCGTCGGAAACACATAGGAGCCGTGGACGCGCGAGATCACAACCCGCTGGTCTTCGAGGGGCTGACGCATCACTTCCAGAACGGACTTGGGAAATTCCGGCAATTCATCGAGAAACAAAACCCCGTTGTGCGCAAGACTCATCTCCCCCGGATGCGGAATCACGCCGCCGCCCACAAGAGCGCTTGCCGAAACCGTATGGTGCGGCGAGCGGAAGGGGCGGATCCGGATCAGGCCTTCCGAGGGATCCAGAAGTCCCGCGACACTGTGAATCCGGGAACATTCGATCTGTTCCTCCTCCGAAAGGGGCGGCAGAATGGTCGGAATCCGTTTCGCGGTCAGCGTTTTCCCGGTTCCTGGAGGTCCGATCATGAGAAGCCCGTGCATGCCGGCAGACGCGACCGCTGCCGCCCGCTTCACCGCCTCCTGCCCGAGGATTTCCGAGAAATCCGGCAGGCGCTCCTCTGTTTTTGGGGGTTCCGGCAATGCTTCTTCCGGTTCCCTGTATTCCCCGGTCAGAAGAAACTGCATCACTTCCTGAAGCGTCAAGAAGCCCAGTGTGCGAATCCCCGATATTGCCGCGCCTTCGCGGACGTTCTCCCGCGGTACGATGCAGGCTTCCTTCTGAAGCTCCCGCGCCAAAATCACATGGGAAAGCACCCCGCTGATGCTGCGGATGCTGCCGTCGAGGGCAAGTTCCCCGACAAAGCTGTATTTCTCCGTTGTCTCCTGCGGCAGGATGCCGAGCGCGATCATGATTGCGACCGCAACCGGCAGGTCAAAGGAATTCCCGGTTTTCCTGAGATCAGCCGGACTCAGATTCACCGTCAGCCGTCCCGGCGGCACCGGGATCCCGGTGTTTTTCAGCGCGGATTTGACGCGTTCCCTGGCCTCGCGGACTTCCGAGCCGAGGAATCCGACCATATCAAAAGCCGGGAGTCCCTGCCCGTAGTCCGCCTCGACAATGACCCGCCGCCCGTCGATGCCGACAATGGCGGAGGTATCCACTCGTCCGAACATAAACGTAGCCTCCTGTTGGATTGATATTCAGTTAAAAAATCTTAATGAATTCTGCCGCAGAGAGATGCGGCCGGCGAAAATGCCAAAAAAAGAAAAGATCTGATGATCAGAAAATGAAAAGTCTTATGCTTTCCTGCCGCCGCCCGAAGCAAAAGCTTCGGGCCGGCAGCAGAGACAGTTCGGAAAAACGGTCCGTTTAAATCCGCATCTCCTTCAGCGGATTGCCCTGAAGGTCCTTGATCGTGAAGAGTCCGTCCTCATAAATCATGTAGCTTCGGATTTCGTCCGGGTCTTTCGGAATCGAGACCGATCCCGGATTGACATAGTAGAAATCGCCGCGGTTCTCGAGGATTTTCAGGTGCGTATGCCCGTGCAGAAGCACTGTTCCCGGGTTGTGCGGAAGCATGCTGTCCTCGTTGAATACATGGCCGTGCGTGATCACAAAGCGATGCCCGTCGACATACATTTCAAGGTAATCCGCCATGATCGGGAACTGAAGGACCGTCTGGTCGATCTCGGCGTCACAGTTTCCGCGGACCGCCATAATGACGTCCTTATAGGAATTCAGAAGCGCCGTCAGGCCCTTCGTGCTGTAGCCCTCCGGCAGATCGTTTCTTGCGCCGTGATACAGAAGATCCCCCAGAAGAATCAGCTTCTCCGGCTTCTCTTCCTCAAAGCGCTGAAACATCTGCTCCGAATAAGTCAGCGAACCGTGCAGGTCCGATGCAATCATGAGTTTCATTCTTCTTCCTCCTTTTCCTGTTCGCCCTGAAGCGGGTAATCCCCGATCGAGAGCTGGCCTTCATAGCCGGTTTCCTTCAGCACCGTAAGTCTTGCCTCTTCCATCGCTTCTTCCGAAAGCATCGGAAGTTCAAGTGCGGAGCTCAGTCCGAATTCCCTTAAGAATTCCTCTGTCGTCCGGAACAGAATCGGCCGTCCCGGCGCATCCAGGCGCCCGGCTTCCTCCACGAGACGATATTCCACGAGCCGGTTCACGGTATAGTCGCTCTTCACGCCGCGGATTCGGTCAATCTCGGAACGCGTGACCGGCTGGCGGTAGGCAATCACGGAAAGCACCTCTAGCATCACGTCCGTCAGCACCGGCTTTACGGGCTGCGAAGCGACGCGGATCAGGGTATCGTAGTACATTTCCCGCGTGCAGAGCTGGTAGGAGTCCTCGAGCCGGATGATCCGAAGCCCGCTCTCCCGCTCATCCTGCTCCGTCATGATTTCCCGAAGGAGCTCCTCCGTCTCCTCATCCGTGATTTCAAGGGCATAGGCAAGCTTCGCGCGCTCCACGGCCTTTCCCATTGCGAAAAGCACCGCTAACACCGCTTCCTTCTGCTGTTCTCTCGTCATCTCAGTCATACTGTTCGATTTCCTCTATGCTTAATTCCTGCTCGCACGCGTCATTCCAGGTCAGGTTGATTTCGCCGAACTGTTCGTCCTGCGAAACCGTGATCTGTCCGATGTGAATCAGCTCGAGACAGGCAAGAAAGGTCACAACCACATCCGCTTTCGTCTTCTGGTTCTCCAAAAGCTTCCGGAAGGAAAAATGCTTCATCTCCCGGCCGTACTGAAGCACCGAAACGAGTTTGTCCGAAATCCGCACCGGGTCCCGTTCGATCTTGCCGAAATTAGCATGGACCGGGTCGATTTTCTCCTCCTGGCGGCGGATCACCATCGTAAAGACGTCCCGGATCCGTTCCAGCGTCACATCCGACAGAAATTCCGTAAGATCGAGATCGGGCACATACTCCCGCACCTCCCGCGGCAGCTCCTGCTCATGAAAGAACGCGCCTTCGGACTCGAAGAAGTACTCCTGGAGCTTCGATGCCATCATCTTGAATTCCTGGTATTCGATCAGGCGCTCGACAAGCTCCGCCCGGGGATCGATTTCCTCGCCGTTCTCATCCTCTTCCCTGGGCAGCAGCATCCTGGCCTTCAGATCCAGAAGCGTGCTTGCCATCACGAGAAAATCCGAAAGCACATCGAGATCCCGCTCTTCCTGCATCGCGGAGACATACTCCATGTACTGGTCCGTAATGAGGGCGATCGGAATGTCGTAAATATCGACTTTATTCTTTTCAATGAGGAGCAGAAGAAGGTCCAGCGGCCCTTCAAACGCATCCAGTCTGAATTCCAAACTCATTTTTCCTGTTCCTGTGAAGGTTTCTTCAGCGTCACCAGCACGATCTCCGGCCGGTTGCAGAAGCGGATATTGATGCTGTGCGTTCCGAGGCCCGATCCGACAATTCCGGTATGACCGTTAAAGCTGTACAGCCCGTGGCACCAGCGGTTGAAAAGCTGGAACTGCGGCGTCATAAGGCCGATCCCGAAAAGCCGGATTGTCCCGCCGTGAAAATGTCCCGAAAACACGAGATCCGCGCCGTAATCACAGGCTTCTTTAATGTACTGCGGAGAATGCACAAGCATCAGTTCAAAGCCTTCCGGCTTTTCTCCGAGCGTTTCCCGAAAATAATCCGCCGGGAGCGCCGCTTTCCTGAATTTCTGTACGTATGATGCTTTCGGCAGGTCCGAAGCCGACAGATAAATCCTGCTTTCGCCCCGGTGAAGTGTGATCCGTTCATTTTTCAGCCGGATCACGCACCGATCCCGCAGAAGCCCGTCAAAGCGTTCCGCCCATCCGGGATAAATATCGGTTTTCTCTGCCATCCGGGTCTCATGGTTCCCGTCTGCAAAATACACCGGCGTCCCGGAAGGGATCGCCCGAAGGAGCCGCGAAAAAGGTTCCGGATTATAGGGCTCGTTCCGGTGGACCGTCATCATGTCCCCGCCGATAAGGACGAGGTCAGCCCTGCACTCTTCTATCAGTTTTTCCGCCCGCTCGCCCGCTTTTCCGGGGCTTTCTCCGTGCTGGTCCGACAGATACGCGACCCGAAATCCCGAAAAATCCGCCGGGATTTTCTCGGATTCCACGGTATAGCTTCGGATCATCGGATGCCGCCGTTCATAGCCGGAACGCACGAAGAACAGCACAAGAAGCACCGAAAGAACGGATAAAATAATGCAAAGGACAATCCAGGGCTCCATGGTCCTCCAACAATTATATCACAGACTCCGTGCAATTCGGAAGGGCATTCCCGGGAAAAGATACGGAAAAGGCCGGACTTCCGGAAAAAGGGCACACAGCCTGTGTAACAAAACCTCGATTTCTACTCCATATGCCTGCGCTTTTCACTCAGTCGTGAGAAACTGCAGTTCCCGCAGTTCCGTTTCCGTAAGCCTGCGGCCGGACGCGTACTTTCTCAGGAGATCGCGCGCCCCGGTAAAATCCTGCATGCGCTCGTACAGGATCACTTCATTCCAGGCGCCGTCCGCACGGACTTTCGGATCGTCGGAGCTTAAAACCTTCTGCAGAAGCTGCCGGGCAGCCGTATAATCGCCCTCTTCCGTCTTCAGCATCATATAGGCGTTGTAGACATTTCCGCCGTCATGGCCGTTCCGGATCAGTTCCTCGTAAATATGTTCCGCAGCTTCATAATCTCCGCGGTTCCGAAGCTCTGAAGCCCGGATCAGCATGGTTTCTTCATCGTCCGCTTCCGAAAGAAGCGACGATGCCTCCGCCGTCCGGCCGCAGCTGTAGGCAAAGGCACCGCGGCTCATCCCGCCTTTTTCCTCGATAAAAGCGATACCGCGCTCATAGTAGGCCTCCGCATCCACCACATCTTTGGCCTCCTGAAGCATCCGCACGATCGCCGCGAAATGCTTCGCCGTGACCCGGGGATTTGCGGCAGCCATTTCAAAGTACTGGCAGGCAGCCGAATTCTGAACGAGGTCGAGATAACAGGCTCCGGCCAGAATCTCATGCTCCAGCGTATAGAAGCCCTGCGTGATCAGGAGGTTGTAGATCCGGATTGATTCCTGCGGAGCGCCTGCGCGCCGGTAGATGTCGGCGATATAACCCATCGTCTCCAGGTCTTCCCCGCTCAAACTCTCCTCCTCCGACCGGATCGATTTCTGGAAACAGCCGAGCGCAGTCGCGTCCTTCTGGCGCATCAGGTAGAAAATACCGGCTTTTTTCTGCGTCGCGGCATCTTCGGGTCCGAGTGACAGCGCCGTTTCGATCGCTTCCTCCGCGGCAGATGTTTCGCCGATATGCTCCAGCGCAGCCGCAAGATCCGCGTAGACCGAAGGCTCCTGCATGCCCTGCGAAACCGCGAGGCGGTACTTTCGGATCGCCTCCTCATAGTTCCCTTCCGCGGCAAGCTTCAGGCCCGATTCATATGATTTTTGATATTCACTGCAGCCGCACAGAAAAAGAATGATCAGTAGGGCAGGAAGCAGTGCCAGAATCTTTTTCATAAACCTCAGTTCTCCCCCGGGATGAGTTTCCATTTCCGGTAGGCTTCCGGGAGCGCAATCTCTTCTCTGAGCTCCTTCGGACTGACAAAACGTGCAGACTCCGGAAGGCTCTCCTTTGCAGATTCGGCATCCGGATCCGTCAGGACCTCGATTCCGTGAAGCAGCCACTCCACATGTGTGAATATGTGTTTCTTATCCGGGAGGGTCCGGATTTTCGCGGGAACGATCCCAAGTTCCGATAAAAATGCGGCCGTCCGCTCCGGATCCGGCGCACCCTCGTACGAGGGCAGAGCCCAGAGCCCCGAAAGCAGGCTTTTCCGGCTGTTTTTCACAAGCATAAGGGAAGAACCCCGGAAAATCAGGAAAGCCGTTAAAACCGCCTTTTTCCGCGTAATTTTGGGGGACCGGACCGGGAGTTCGGAGATCCTTCCTTCCCGGTAAGCCGTACAGAAACCGGCAAGCGGACAGGAATTACAGAGCGGCGCGCCGTTCGGGATACAGATCAGGGCGCCAAGCTCCATCAGGGCCTGATTAAAGACTGCGGGATCGGCTTCGCTTTCCGAGAGGAACGCCCGGAGCGCATCCATACAGCGTTTCTTCGTCGCGGGAAGATCGATGCTTTCCGTTAAGCCCGTGAGCCTTGACAGGATACGCAGCACGTTTCCGTCGACGACCGGCTCCTTTTCATGAAAGGCAATCGAAAGAATGGCCCCGGCCGTATAATCACCGATCCCCGGAAGCTTCCGAAGCTCCGAAAAGGAACGGGGAAACTGCCCGCCGCAGTCCCGCACAAGGATTTCCGCCGTCTTCTTCATGTTCCGGACCCGGCTGTAGTAGCCGAGGCCTTCCCAGAGCTTCAGGAGACGCTCCTCCGGGCATGCGGCGAGCGCATCAAAATCCGGGAGTTCGGTGATGAAGCGCAGGTAATACGGCCGCACCGTTTCGACGCGTGTCTGCTGCAGCATAATCTCCGAAACATAAACATGATACGGCGCAGGGTCGGACCGCCAGGGCATCTCACGTTTTGCGTGCTGATACCAGGCGGTCAGGGGCGCTGCGCACTCCCTGATTTTATCGCGCATCTCTCTCCCGCCGGCTCCGGGGAAATGCATTTTTCTGCATCCTTCAGACCGGCTGATTCAGAATTACTATACCATATCTTGTGTATAAAATCAAGGAAACTATTCATTACCCCCAATTCGACCCCAATTCGGCTCCAATTCGAAATGCTTCGCATTTCTCATGCAGGAGGTCAGAGAGGCTTCGCCTCCAGACCTCCTCAGAAAAAAACGATCCGAATCAGTCCTGAGTACAAGTACTCCATCCATGATTTGGATCGTTTTTATCTGGGAGCTGAACAGTTGCAAATCAAGGAAAACCGCAAAAGGGTGGGCCTGCAGGTCCGCACATCGGCGGAGCACTGCAGGCCCGGTAGAGAAAGGGTAAAAGATAAAGAGATTGTTACTTCAAATGGTCCAGAAGCCAGTCAAAGAAGGAATCGATGCCGCTGTCTTCATCGGGCTCCCAGTCGCCCCAGTCGTCACCCCAGTCTTCGCTGCTGTCTTCCGTTTCGGGTGCTTCAGTTTTTTCCTGTTCGCCTGTGCCTCCCTGCTTTCCCATGATTTCATCATAGGTGGCAAGCGTCACATCAAACTCGAGTTCCTTGAAGCTGCGTCCGTCCGGACGGGAAACCGAAACCGTTACCGTGGTGCCGGCCGGATAACCGTTGACTGTCGCCTTCAGCGCGTTCATGGTCTCGACTTCCTTGCCGTTGACTGCGGTAATGATATCGTAGATCTGCAGGCCGGCCTCTTCTGCGGGGGAGCCTTCACCGATCCTGGTAACGGATACACCCTTCGGATAGTCGTACTGTTCCACATAACTGTCCGGAACGGTTTCGCCGTTGATTCCGAGATAGCCCTGTTCGCCTTCCGGAATTACTTCGCGGTTCATCAGGTCCTCGATAATCTCGGAAGCCGAATTGATCGGAATCGCAAAGCCCATGCCTTCAACCGAGGTATCCACGCTCTTTGCGGAGTTGATGCCGATCAGCTCGCCCTTCGAATTGAAGAGGCCGCCGCCGGAGTTGCCGGGGTTGATGGCTGCATCGGTCTGCATCAGCGAACGCGTGATGCCGTCAATCGTAACGTCGCGGTTCTTCGCGCTGACAATGCCGGTTGTTACGGACTGGCCGTAGCCCATCGCATTGCCGATCGCAATAACGCCTGCGCCGACCTTCAGCGCATCCGAGTCACCGCAGACTGCGATGCGGATCGCATCCATGGTTTCCTCTGATAGATCCGAAAGCTTTACCGCGATGACTGCAAGGTCCGCTTCGCTGTCGGTTCCC
>CADCPV010000195.1 GCA_902803345.1 uncultured Eubacteriales bacterium
GTGGCTGACGTTCGGGGTGCAGACATGGACGACTTCCACATCCGGATTCGCGCAGAGCTCTTTGTAGTCTTCGCAGACCTGAGCGCCCGGGATGCCGTATTCTTCAGCAGCCTTCTGTGCTCTTTCGATAATGATGTCGCAGAATGCCACGACTTCGCAGAGGTCGCTGTTCGCCTTCATCGCCGGAAGGTGTTTCTGGTTCGCAATGCCGCCGCAGCCGACGACGCCGATTTTCAGTTTTGCCATGTTGTTTCTCCTTTTATTTTTGTGTTTTTAATGTACTCTTTTACCCTTCAAACTCTACCGCTTTTTTGGTCTTCGCCGATTCGCGGAAAGCGTCCATAATCAGAAGGTCGCGCCGTACCTGCGGAATCGTGATCTCGAACTCGGTGCCCTGATCGATCGCTTTCACATATCCCTTGAACCAGTCGAGTTCGTCGCCGGGGACTTCCGGAAGCGGCTCTTCGTAGAGGAGTCCCGGTTCGGGCGGGCCGAAGGAACGGGTTGGGCCTGCAGAGGTCATCGTGATCTTGCCTGGCACGTTCTCCAGAAGGTGCTTCGTCCGGACAATCTTTCTTGTCTCCTGCATGCCGTTCACGAAATCGATGTCCAGAATCGCCGTACCGGTATCGCCGCATACGAGCCATCCGCGCTTCGGTGTCAGGAAATAAGTCCCGAGTTCGATCTCGGCGGTGAGCCCGCTCTCGAAATTGAAGACCAGCAGGAAGTAGTCGTCAACATCCTTGTTGATGACCTTCTTGATGTCCGCATAGACGGAAAGCACCTTTTCATCGGTCATGTTCAGGATCTGGTCAATGAGGTGGATGCCCCAGTCGTAGAGCATTCCGCCGCCCATCTCGGGATAAATATGCCAGTCATGCATGTTGCCGTTGACGCCGTACATCATCGACCGCACGAGATAGGGTTTTCCGACAAGTCCCTGCTCGAGAACCGCTTTCATCGGCAGGTAGTCCCGGTCGTGACGCCGCTGCTGGTGTACGGTAAAGCGTACACCGGCTTTTTCGGCTTCGGCGACCATCTCTTCGAAGTCCGCAACCGTCAGCGCCGCCGGTTTCTCGCAGATGATGTTCTTCCCGGCGCGGGCAGCTTTGATCGCGGCTTCCTTGTGCAGCGGATTCGGAACGACAATCAGGACCGTATTGACCGAAGGATCGTTAATGAGATCGTCCATCTCCGTATACTTCGTGATGCCTTCCGGCGCATCGTCCATCTGGGGCGGAACGATGTCGCAGATTGCAGTCACGCTCAAGCCCGGGATTTTTTTCAATAGATTCATGTGCTCGTGGCCCATGAAGCCGTAGCCCAGGATTCCGATTCTGATATCAGCCATGTGATACCTCCAAAGCTTCTTTTCTTCTGTTTACTATATCACGAACTTTTTAAAAAAGCATCAGATGTTTTCGGATATAGTTGCAAAAATGTTCCATTTTCAATTTTTGTAGTCCGGCGCGTAGCTGTAGAACGGTGCGAGAAGATCTCCCATGTCGTCCCTGTGCGCCGCAATATTCTGCTGCACTATTTCCATCATGTCATGAAGTTCATGATAGTGCTCATACAGTCCGGCAAGCGTGTTTCTCGCGCGCTTCTTCTCCGCTTCGGAGAAGCTGACCCGGATCTTTCCGTCGGAAACTTCAAGATTTCCGTAAATCCCGCACAGCGGGCACTCAATCTCGGTGCCTTTTCCGGTCGGAGAAATCAGCTTATTGTGACAGACCGGACAGACGCCCGGCTCGCCGTACCATTCAACATCGTCAAATTCTTTGCCGATTGATTCTGCGAGATGCTTTCCGAGACCCGCGACGTTCTCCATGAATTCCGGATCGAAAACCGGACTCGTACGCCGTCCCATGTCATAGGCGTTGATCTGACCGACGGTTTTCATCACGGTGGACATGCCGAACATATACAGATTCGGAAGGCCCATCGCGGTCCAGTTTTCGGTCTTTGCTCCGCCAACCGAGATCAGCGCCACGTAATGTTTCTGGAAAAGTCGCTCGTCGAGAAGTTCCTTTGCGCCTTCCGCGATGCGCTTTTTCTGTTCTTCAGTCGCAGCAGCGAGGTCATGTGCGGCACCGAAACGGCCGAAGAAATTGACGAGCTGTCCGGTAGGCGCGATCGAATACACCGGTACGGCAAGAATGATGCCGTCTGCATCCAGTATCTCCTGTTCCAGCGCCAGGTAGTCGTCCTTCAGAATACAGCGGATCTGTCTGCCGCGGTCTCGGCTCGCAGAACAGGCACCGCAGCCCCGGCAGTGGCTGATTTCCATATTCATCGTATTGATGAATTTCACGTCTGCGCCGACTTTTTCCGCAGCCATCAGGGCTTGTTTCGCAATAATATCACAGTTATGATTCTTTCTCCCCATGGAGATTGCCAGGATCTTCACAATCGATTCCTCACTAATCTGTACATGTTACTGCGCTGCTGCCCGGATCGCGGACATGATGATGTTGCCCTTAAGCTCCGAAACCGGGGCCGAACGGGAGCAGTCGCAAATGATCTTCTTAAAGCCCTGAAGAAGCGGTCCGTAAGCATCTGCATGCCCGAGAATCTGGATCAGCTTCACGCCGGCGTTTCCGACGTTCAGGTCCGGCCAGATCAGGACATTGGCCTTTCCTGCAACCGCGCTCTCGCGTTTCACTTTTTTTTCAGCAACGGCGGGAACGATCGCCGCGTCCAGCTGGAACTCACCGTCGA
>CADCPV010000196.1 GCA_902803345.1 uncultured Eubacteriales bacterium
AAAATCGACGGGGTGCCGACTACTGAAATGACATTCAGTCAGATCCGGCTGCAAAACGCGGAATATACCGTTATTGATAAAAAGATCGGCTCTGTTCCGACTGCTTATGTGTTTCCGAAAACTGAAAAAGGCGGGTATCTGCAGGCGCAGATGAACGAGTTTTTGCAGGAACTGCGCGAAAACGGGGAGATGGAACATCTGAAGACTGTTTGGGCCGGTATCGATGAATCCCGGAAAGTGATGACCGATTATAAAGCTTTGCCGGATATAAACGGACGGCTTCGCTTTGCCACAGAAGGGGATTTTCCGCCCTTTGATTATGTCCGGGATGAGGTGACGGTAGGCTATGATGTCGAGATCGCTGCCCGATTCTGCGAGAAATATGGATACGCCCTTGATGTGGATATCATGAACTTCAGCGCGCTCATGCCTGCCGTACAAGCCGGTAAATATGATTTCGCTGCCTCCGGGATCGCGGTCACGGATGAACGGAAGGAGATGGTGTTGTTCTCCGACCCCAATATTGAAGACGGGATCGTTGTGATGGTCCGCGCCGCGAAGGCTCCGGGCTTCATTACGAACATCTGGAATTCTGTCTCCGAAAGCTTTGAACGGACATTCCTGCGGGAAAACCGATACAGGCTTTTTTGGCAGGGCATTCTCAAAACTTTGCTGATCACGGTTCTTTCGATCTTTTTCGGTACAGCTCTCGGATTCTGCGTTTTCATGCTATGCCGGAACGGGAATCCGGTCGCCAACGGGATCACCAATCTGTGTTTCTGGCTGGTGCAGGGCATGCCGGGTGTGGTTCTTTTGATGATCCTGTATTATGTGATCTTCGGTTCAACCTCCGTCAGCGGCATATGGGTTGCCGTGATCGGCTTTACCCTTACCTTTGGCGCTGCCGTGTTCGGTCTGCTGAAGCTGGGCGTCGGTGCGATCGACAGGGGACAATATGAAGCGGCAATGGCCATGGGTTTTTCAGACCTGCGGACTTTTTTCAGGATCATCCTGCCGCAGGCAATTCCGCATGTGCTGGATGCCTATACAGGGGAGATCACCGGGCTGCTGAAAGCCACGGCGGTCGTAGGTTACATCGCTGTGCAGGATCTGACGAAAATGGGCGATATCGTCCGGAGCCGGACTTATGAAGCATTTTTCCCGCTCATCGCGGTCACGATCATCTATTTTGTCCTTGAAGGGATTTTCGGCTTCATCATGAAACTGGTCCGCAGAAGGCTTGATCCGAAGCGGCGTGACAGCAGCTCCATTCTGAAAGGCATTCTCCATGATTAAGGCATCGGGTACCTGAAAAAAGTTTATCCGAATGCAATCAGATCCCCGAAAAAAAACACATATCATATCCATCAGGTCTATGAGGAACAGTTTTTGTTTATAATTTCTGCTGATGAAAAAAACGAGTTTTGATCTGCGGATTTGAAAGAGGAGAATATTTCATGAAGAAAAAGAATATCATCATTCTGTTGGTTTTGCTTGTGACGGCGCTTCTGTTCTGTCAGGCAGCGGAAGTATTTGGAGAAGACAGTCAAAACAGCGAACTTCCGAAGAATGATCTGTCTGAGGTGAAATTGTCCGTATCAGCCGGAGAAAAGGAGCTGAGCATTACCGCTGTATCCGGACTGATGGATATGGATACGGATCTGGGAACCTATGAGATCTTTTTCACCGCGTACACGGCGGATGATGTCGAAGATCCCTCACAGCGGCCCGTTACATTTGCTTTCAACGGCGGTCCCGGCTCTGCTTCTTATTGGCTGCATCTCGGGCTTCTCGGACCGAAGCGGATCGCTCTCAGCCCTGAGGGCATGGTGGAAAAGGTACCGGCAGGGGTAAAAGAAAATGAATATTCCCTGCTGGACATGACGGATCTGGTTTTCATTGACCCCGTTGGAACAGGCTATTCCAGGGCGACAGGTGAAACGAAAGATTCCGTATTCTATTCTTATGAAAATGATAATAAATCCGTCGGCGATTTCATCCGTCAATACCTCAGCCGCTATGACCGGATGTCCTCCCCGAAATATCTGATCGGGGAATCCTATGGGACTACCCGGGCGGTCGGTGTCTGCAGTTACCTGGAGCAGCAATGGATCATTAATCTGAACGGTCTGATCCTGGTTTCTTCTGCCAATGATTTTACGGAATTAATATTCACAGCAGGCAACGATATACCCTATGTCAATTTCCTGCCGACCTTTGCGGCAGCTGCCCGGTACCATCAGAAGGCAGATGAGAAATATCTGAAAATGACGCTTGAGGATTTCCTCGGGGAAGTCCGCGGCTTTGCAGCAGGAGATTATCTTTCAGCGCTTTATCAGGGATCCCGTCTGACGGAGGAACAGCGTGCCAGCATTGCGAAGCGTATGGCAGGATACATCGGTCTTTCTGAGGATCTGATCCTGAAGAATAACCTGCGGATCAACAGCAGTACATTCCTTTCGGAACTGCTAAGTGACCGGAATCTGATGGTCGGACGTTATGACAGCAGATATTCAGGCCCGGCTACGAGCGGTGAGAATGATCCTTCCGCAAACGGGGTCGATGAAGCTTATATCTCAGCCTATCTGGACTATGTTTCCCGTACGCTCGGATATAAGACAGACATGCCTTATTATGGACTGTCGGAAGATGTTTTCAGTCAATGGCAATTCGGATCAGACAACAATTTTCTGGCGCAGGAAGAGACCATTCGTGATATCCTGTCCCGGAATAAATATCTGAAGATATGGGTCCTGTGCGGTTATTATGACGCAGCAACTCCCTTTTTCGGGTCGGAATGGGTCTACAGCCATGTTTTCGAAAATGAAGAGCTGAAAGATAATGTGTCCTTCACCTACTATCCCGCGGGGCACATGTTCTATCTGATCGATGACTGTCTGGCTCAATTCCGGCAGGATGCCGAAGCATGGTTCCGGGGAGAACGCTGATCCCGGCTTTTCGGTGATAACTCAGACCTTTCACAAAAAGATACCCGCCGCAGCAATGACGGCGGGTTCTGATTTTATAGGATCTGGGAGAAGCCGGACCGAATCACCAGATGGCCACGCGGTCTTCGGGCGCGATGTACATACCATCACCTTCCGTGATGCCGTAGAAGTTCAGAAATTCATCGAACTGGGCAAGAGTGGCATTAATGCGCATATAATGCATCGGATGAGTGTCGATCCGGATCTTATTTTCCAGGTTGGCAAGTGTGGACTGATCGCGCCAGTTTGTGGCGAACTGCCGGAAGAACGCGTCGTAGTCGAAGTCTTCTTTCTCCGCGGCGATGGCGAGCATGCACTTCATGGAAGCCATATCCGAACAGACTTCGGTCTGCACATCTTCACCGTGATATTCCGCCCCTTCAAAGGGAATAAAGCCGTCGTACCAGGCCGCG
>CADCPV010000197.1 GCA_902803345.1 uncultured Eubacteriales bacterium
CGGATCAGTCTGCGTCTGTAGCTCAGTGGATAGAGCACCGGCCTCCGGAGCCGGGTGCGGAGGTTCGATTCCTCTCAGACGCATTTTTCCATTTATATGCACCCTTCTTCCGAATACTTGAGAAGGGGGACAAATCCATGACTTTCGAAGACTTTCTTCAGAACGTCAAATCAGCCGTCGATCAGAAACTCCCGGACGGAATCAGCTTACAGTACAGAAATATCCGGAAAAACAATGAAGTCTCGCTCACCGGGGCTTGTATTTCGCGTCCGGAGAACGGAAAATCCTGCCAGGTGATCTATATGGATCCCCTGTACCGGATGATGGAAGATGACCGGGAGATCCGGCTGATTGCGGATCTGATTCTGCATCAGATTGAGACGCCCGTACCGGAAAGAATACAGAAAATCCGGGTGGAGAGTTACGAGGATGTCCGGGACTCGATTATCGTGCGGCTCATCAGCCTTGATCGGAACCGGAACCGCCTGAAAAACCTTGTATATCGGGAATTTCTTGATATGGCTGTCTCTTGCTGCATTCTGTTCTCCGGCCCGGAAACTGGTTGGGGACTGACCGAAATCAGTCGGGAGATGGCTGAGAAATGGGGTGTGACAGAAGAGGAGCTTTACAGCCGGGCGATGGAGAACATGCCGCGCCTGATGCCGGATACGCTTCGGACGCTCCGGGAAGCGGCTCTTCTTTGCAGCGAGGAAGACAGCAGCACAGACCATCTGTATGTGCTCTCAAATGAGTCTGCCTACTGCGGGGCGGCAGCCATCCTTTATACGGACAAGTTGGCGGCGCTTGCTGAGAAATACGAAACAGACCTTTATTTGATGCCGTCCAGCCTTCACGAGATGATTCTGGTACCGGATCTCGAAATCGGCGAGGAGTTCCTTCGATCTTCCCTGAAAAGCGTGAACAGCACAGCGGTTCCGGGAGAGGATATCCTGACAGATTCGCTGTATCTTTACCGGCGGGAAAGCGGCCTGATTGAACTTGTTCCAGATTGACAAAGCAGGCGTTCTGTAGTAAAATTACCTCTGTATGAGCATCCGAAAAGCTGTGCCGCAGGAACACTTTTCGGAGGAGGAAAGGATTTTATCAGAGAATGCCGAAAAGGAATCGATTTGCCCGTGTCTATTTTAAATATATCACTGTTGTAATCTTAGCTGTCATGGTAGTTCTCGGCGTCGTGCTGTTTGCGCAGACGCGTGGTACCAGTCCGGACGAAACGGACCCGGAGGAAACCCGGGCAGTTTCGACAGAGGACAGCAGCGCATCCGATGAATCCACCCAGGAGACTTCTTCCGAGGAACCGACGGAACCGACCATTGCGCCGATAGACCTGATGAAGGTGACGGAACTGATGGCGCTGTATTACCAGGCCAAGGTGGATGACAACCTTGAGCAGCTGAACCGGCTTGTGGATTCGGACCGCGACTATACAAGCGAGGACGCCAGCTCGAGCGCACAGTTTGTGGACCGCTACGATGATTTCATGACCTATATCATGTCCGGCGCAGATT
Source organism: uncultured Eubacteriales bacterium (assembly GCA_902803345.1). The sequence continues at coordinate 1,530 of CADCPV010000197.1, forward strand.
CGGACAGCTTCATCGTCTATGTGAAGTATAATATTTACTTCCGCGGGATTTCCACAGGGGCTGCGGCGCTGAACCATTTCTATGTCATCCGGAACGAAGACGAACTCGTGATCTATGACCGCCCGCTTTCCGCAGCACAGCAGGCAAGCCTCATCGAGACCGAGAACTCCGAGACCGTGCAGAAACTGAAAACCCAGGTTGATGAAGAACTTGCACAGGCATGTGAGTCCAATCCGGACCTGAAGTACCTGATGGCAATGCTGAACCATACAACCGTGGATGACACTTCATCCGCACAATAATAAGATTACCCGGGCCGGCAGAAACACCGGCCCTTTTCCGATGGAAAAGAAAAGATTTTCAGGAGGGGAAGATGGCTAAATACATCATGGCGCTCGACTCCGGCACGACGTCAAACCGCTGTATTCTGTTTGATGAAAAAGGCCAGATCCAGAGCGTTGTCCAGAAGGAATTCACCCAGTATTTCCCGGAGCCGGGACTTGTCGAGCACGATGCGAACGAGATCTGGCTGACTCAGTATTCGGTCGCGGCCGAGGCGCTGAACAAAGTCGGGGCGACGGCTGACGATATTGCGGCGATCGGCATCACAAACCAGCGTGAAACCACGATTATCTGGGACCGGCACACGGGAGAACCGATTTCCCGGGCGATCGTGTGGCAGGACCGGAGAACCGCGCCGATCACAGACCAGATGATCGCGGACGGGCTGACCGATATGATCCGAAAGAAAACCGGTCTCATTATCGACCCGTATTTCTCCGCGACCAAGATCAAGTGGATGCTCGATCATGTGGAAGGCGCGCGGGAACGGGCAGAGCATGGGGATCTGATGTTCGGAACCGTCGAGACCTGGCTGATCTACCGGCTGACCGGCGGAAAAGTGCATGTCACGGACTACTCGAACGCTTCCCGGACCATGCTTTTCAACATCACGGAGCTTCAGTGGGACAAGGAAATCCTTCAGCTTCTTGACATTCCGGAGAGCATGCTTCCGGAAGTCCGGCCGAGTTCCTGCGTCTACGGCGAAACCGAGCCGGAACTGTTCGGAAAAGCAATTCCGATTGCCGGAGCAGCGGGCGACCAGCAGGCGGCGCTGTTCGGACAGACCTGCTTCGCGCCGGGAAATGTCAAAAACACCTATGGGACCGGCTGCTTTATTCTGATGACGACCGGAGAGAAGCCGGTATTTTCGGAGAACGGCCTTGTTACAACAATTGCCTGGGGCCTCGATGGAAAAGTGACATACGCTCTGGAAGGCTCGATTTTCGTTGCAGGATCGGCGATCCAGTGGCTCAGGGACGAGCTTCGCGTGATTGAGTCCGCGGGAGATTCGGAGTATTTTGCGAACAAGGTGCAGGATACGAACGGCTGTTATGTGGTTCCGGCCTTTACGGGGCTCGGAGCGCCGTACTGGGATCCTTACGCACGAGGCGCAATCGTGGGACTCACCCGCGGTGTCAACCGCTACCACATCATCCGGGCGACACTGGAGTCTCTCGCGTTCCAGACTTATGATGTGCTGAAGGCGATGGAAAAGGATTCCGGGATGCCGATTACCTCGATGAAGGTGGACGGCGGCGCCTCGGCGAACGACCTCCTGATGCAGTTCCAGGCGGATATGCTCGGACAGCCCGTGACCCGTCCTGCCTGTGTTGAGACCACCGCGATGGGTGCAGCTTACCTTGCGGGCCTTGCGGTCGGGTATTATAATTCACTGAATGATATCGTGAAGAACTGGAGATTCGGCGCGACCTTTGCACCGACCATGACAGACCAGGAGCGGCATGCAATTCTTCACGGCTGGCACCGGGCAGTCGAACGCGCCAGAGCCTGGGCAAAAGACGATGAATAAGAGGGATGAAGATGGAGTATGATGTAATTATATTCGGGGCCGGCGTTACCGGATCCGCCGTCGCGCGGTATCTTACGCGCTACCAGGCGAAAGTACTCGTCCTGGAGCGGGAATCGGACGTCTGCGAAGGCACTTCGAAGGCCAATTCCGCAATAGTGCATGCAGGCTATGACGCGGCAAAAGGCTCTCTCATGGCAAAGTACAACGTGCGGGGCTCGGAAATGATGGAAGATCTGAGCCGGGAGTTGGATTTCTCCTACGATCGCTGCGGGTCTCTCGTTGTCTGCCTTTCAGAAGAGGACCGGCCGCGCCTTCAGGCGCTGTATGAAAACGGTGCTGCAAACGGTGTGCGTGATCTTCGGATCGTGGAGCGGGAAGAACTCCTTGAGATGGAGCCGAACATTTCGGACAATGCGGTCGCGGCACTGTGGGCGCCGACCGGTGCGATTGTCTGTCCCTTTGAACTGACGATTGCGCTTGCGGAGAATGCAGCAGTGAACGGAGCAGAATTCCGCTTCAATACGAAGGTCGAAAAAGTGGAAGCGCTCCCTGATGGCGGCTTCGCGGTTGCGACTGACCAGGGCAGTTTCACTTCTCGGGCGGTTGTGAATGCAGCCGGCGTTTACGCGGATGTTTTCCACAACCAGGTGTCGGATCGGAAGATTCACATCACCCCGAGAAAAGGCGAATACCTGCTTCTTGACCACACGGCTTACGGCCATGTGACGCACACGATTTTCCAGCTTCCCGGGAAGTTCGGGAAGGGCGTTCTCGTAACACCGACGGTGCATAAGAACATCCTTGTCGGACCGACGGCAAATGATATCGACGATCCCGAGGGCGTGAATACGACGGCTGCGGGCCTTGCGGAAGTCATGGAAAAGTCCGCGCTTGCGGTGAAAAACGTGCCGACAAGGCAGACGATCACCTCTTTTGCAGGCCTTCGTGCACATGAGGACGGACACGAGTTTGTGATCGGCGAAGTACCGGAACACCCGGGATTCTTCGACTGCGCCGGCATCGAGTCCCCCGGTCTTTCCTCTGCACCCGCAATCGGTGAAGCGGTTTCCGATATGGTCGCAGCGCGGCTGGATCTTGCGAAAAACGAAGCATTTGTCGGAGAGCGGAAGGGCATTCTGAAGGCTTCGGAGCTTTCGATTTCGGAGCGGAATGCGCTGATCGAAAAGGAACCAGCCTACGGACAGATCATCTGCCGCTGTGAGAGCGTTTCCGAGGGTGAAATCCTTGATGCGATCAGAAGGCCTCTCGGCGCAACGACTCTGGACGGCGTGAAGCGCCGGGTACGTGCCGGAATGGGCCGCTGTCAGGCCGGTTTCTGTTCGCCGCGTGTCATGGAAATCCTTGCGCGGGAGCTCGGAAAAGACCTGAGTGAGATTACGAAAAAGGGTCCGGATTCGCCGATTATCGTCGGGATCGTGAAGGACAGCATCGAATAAAGGGAGGGACGCACAGATGGAAAAAGTCAATATTGTGATTGTCGGCGGCGGCCCTGCCGGACTTGCCGCAGCATCGGCGGCCTATGATGCGGGAGAGCGCAGCATTCTGATTCTGGAGCGTGACAGCATGCTCGGCGGAATCCTGAACCAGTGCATTCACAACGGGTTCGGCCTGCACACCTTCAAGGAGGAGCTGACCGGTCCCGAATATGCGAAACGCTATGAGGATCAGGTAGCGGCGCGGGGAATTGCCTGCCGGCTGAATACCATGGTGATGGACATTTCCCCGGACAAAGTCGTGACCGCGATGAACCGGGAAGACGGCATGTTTACGATTCAGGCAGGCGCGGTGGTGCTTGCGATGGGCTGCCGGGAGCGTTCCCGCGGCGCGCTGAATATTCCGGGCTACCGGCCTGCAGGCATTTATTCTGCGGGTACGGCGCAGCGGCTCGTCAATATTGAGGGCTATATGCCCGGCCGCGAGGTTGTAATCCTCGGTTCCGGCGACATCGGACTCATCATGGCGCGCCGGATGACGCTCGAAGGCGCGAAAGTCAAGGTTGTCGCGGAACTGATGCCCTACAGCGGCGGCCTGAAGCGGAACATCGTCCAGTGCCTGGACGATTTCGGAATCCCGCTGAAGCTTTCTCATACGGTTGTGGATATTCAGGGGAAAGACCGGGTTACCGGCGTCACGATCGCCGAAGTGGATTCGACGAACAAACCGATCCCCGGAACGGAAGAGTTCTACAGCTGCGATACGCTGCTTCTTTCTTGCGGACTGCTGCCGGAGAATGAGCTTTCACGCCAGGCTGGCGTTGAGATTTCGAATGTGACGAACGGTCCGGTTGTGAATGAAAGCCTCGAGACCTCGATCCCCGGCGTTTTCGCAGCGGGAAATGTGTTGCATGTTCACGATCTTGTGGACTATGTTTCCGAGGAAGCGGCGGCGGCAGGAAGAAATGCAGCGGCTTATGTCCGGGGAGATTTGGTCGAAGACCGTTCGCATGAGATCAGGCTCGAGTTTACAGGCGGCCCGCGCTATACGGTTCCGGCAACCCTGGATCCTGCGAAAATGGGCGATTCGGTGACAATCCGTTTCCGCGTCGGTTCCGTGATGAAAAACCGCTATGTCGATCTGTATCTTGACGATGAGCGCATGCTTCACCGCCGCCGTCAGGTAATGGCGCCGGGCGAGATGGAAGAGCTGGTGCTGAAAAAGACGATGTTTGAGAAACACGGTGAAACAAAGCGGATTTCGATCAGGGTAGAGGAGGTCTGAAGATGGAAGAGAGAAATCTGATCTGTATCAACTGCCCGATGGGCTGTCCGCTGACAGTAACCCTCAATGATGCGGGCGAAGTCGTTTCCGTCACCGGCAACACCTGCCCGAGAGGCGATGCCTACGGCCGCAAGGAAGTCACGAACCCGACCCGTATTGTGACTTCTTCCCTGCCGGTTTCCGGCGCTTCATCCGGGATGGCGATGGTTTCCGTAAAGACTGCATCGGACATCCCGAAAGGGAAGATTTTCGACGTAGTGCGGGATATCAAAGGTATCGTCGTTTCTGCACCGGTTCATATCGGGGACGTTGTAAAGGCAGATGTCGCCGGAACTGGTGTCGATATGATTGCAACGAGAGATGTGCTGTAAGTTCAGAGACTCGCAGCCGGAAGGCTCCCCGGTGGCAGGCCGTATCAGTTTCAAAAGCCGGCTTTTGAAACTAATGCGGTCTACCGCTCCGTGGGGGCTGCCGGCGTCAGGGCTTCTTGGACTTTACGAGGATATCTCCGCCGTCCTCGACGGTCTTCCCGTTCAGAAGAAGCAGCTTTTCCGCAAGGAGCTTGGTGAAGGAACTCGTGATCGCAGAGGCGATAATGAGGTCCGAGGTATCCTTTGCGGCAATCCCGTTATTGGGATCGGTCTCATGATCGAGGATATTCGCGGCCGCGAGACGCACCTGGTCGACAAAGTAGATCGCTGTCGCGCGCTGGCGCTCGGCGAAATTGTTGTAGAGGGATTTGAGTTCCTTTTCGGAAAGTCCCATCGGAATTACCGTCTGAAGCGTCTGGATGCTGAGACTCTGCTTCAGTGTGCAGATGATGATGAGGTACGCAATATGCAGGCGGTAGTAGCGCTTTTTGATCGGCTCGGGCATGATTTCCTTGCGGACATAGTTATTGATTGTGGCAGCAGTGATGAACTGCTCCTTTTTTAATTCCGGCGGAAGATAGTCCAGGTATTCGGACAGAAGCACGACAACCTGCTCCATGTACAGGCCGAAATTCGGAATATCGTCCCAGTCCGGGAGACGATATTCATCCATGTATTTTTCCCAGCGGCGAAGTTTCCCCGCGATCAGTTCTTTATCGTATTTCATTTCATTTCCCCATTCCTGTAAGGATGTTCTGATACTTATTTTATCACTATTAGTCAGAAAGTCAAGAAGAAAGTGCTGATTTCGGCTTGACATTGTCTCGGAAACGTGATAATCTAATATAGAAGATTAGATAACACAAAGGAGAAACAAGATGTCAATCGAAAAAGCCCTTGATCGCATTGCGCTTCTGATACGGAAAATCATGATTCCGCCGGTGATGGCGGTTTTGTTCTTTGTGGCACTGTATTTCTTCCCGACGGGAACCTTCCGGAGCGCTTGGGACTTTGCGGCGGCTGTCCTTGGCATCGCGCTTTTCCCGGTACTTGCCTACCCGGTTGCCTTCTTCATTCCCGCGCTTCGGAAAAAGGGCAGGGAGGGGCAGCGGAATCTCGCTTTCGTGTTTTCGGCGATCGGATACCTTCTGAGTTTTCTGTACGGCTTCCTCCCGGGAAGATCGGATCAGTACCGGCTGATCACGCTGATCTATGTGTTTTCGCTTGTCATGCTGCTTCTGTTCAATAAAGTGCTGAAAATCCGGGCAAGCGGCCACAGCTGCTCCATATCCGGACCGATGCTGGCCTGCTTCCTTCTGATCGGTCCGAAAAGCCTGCTTCCCTGCCTCGTGCTCTGGAGCCTGAGTTTCTGGGCGTCCGTCCGCACAAAAAGGCACACTTTCCGTGAATTTCTGATGGGCGCGTGCGCGAACCTTCTTGCGAGCCTTGCGGCGGTGATCGTCATCTGAGCATCTTTCCCGGACAAAAGGCTTTGACAACTTAAAGAATCATGTTATAATTCTTATCGGAAGGACCGGATGATCGAATACCGGCCTTCCGCGCCGCCGGGTTACCCTGCGGCGCAAAAACCGGAACGGACATGATGAAAAACAACACTGCAAAATTCAACTGGCCTGAGTTTATCAAAGCTGTCGCTGTCATTGCGATTCCCGTTGCGCTCCAGAACCTTCTCACGACGACCGGATCAATGCTTGACACGATGATGATCGGAACGCTCGGGGAGAAGTATGTCGGCGCCGTCGGACTCTGCGGGCAGTTCAGTTCCCTCATGGGTTCCTGCTATTTCGGCTTCATGGGCGGCGGCGGGCTGTTCCTCGCGCAGTACTGGGGCGCGAAGGATGAACGGGGACTGAACCGCTCCTTCGGGCTGACACTGTCCTGCATGCTTCTTGTCGGCGTGATTTTCTGTGTGCTTGCGGCGGCATTCCCGCAGGCGGTCATGAAACTCTACACGGACAAAACTGCGATCCAGAAACTTGGGATTCCCTATCTGAAGATCGCCGGCTTCGGCTATCCCTTTGTCGTACTTTCGATGGCGGCAAGCCTCCTGCTTCGATCCACGGAGCGCGTGAAGATTCCGCTTGTAGCTTCGATCGTTTCCGTTGTGACAAATGTCAGCCTCAATTACCTTCTGATCGGCGGGCATCTCGGTGCACCGGCGCTTGGTATCCGCGGCGCTGCCATCGCAACGCTGACAGCGAATATCGTGAATTTCGCAGTCATTCTCATCATTGCACGCGCGCGGGGATACCGCTACCTCTTTATGCTGAAGGCGCATTTTGCATGGGACCGCGTCCATTTCCGGGAGTATTTCCGGAAATGCTTCCCGATCCTCCTGAATGAGCTTGCGATCGGCATCTCGACTGCCATTATCAACATTGTCCTCGGGCGTCAGTCGGAAGAAGCGATCGCGGCGATTGCGGTTTTCCGGACAATGGAAGGCTTATATATCGGCTTCTTTGTCGGTTTCTCCCAGGCATCATCAATCCTTGTCGGAAAGTCTGTCGGGGCGGGCGAACTGGAAGAAGCTTATGCGCGCGCGATCCGTCTCGTGTATATGTGCGCAGCCTTTATCGCCTTCATCGCGCTTCTCGTGGTGCTTTTACGGACGCCGATTTTCACGGCTTTCGGGCTTTCCGGCGAATCGCTGGAGATTGCGAAGGGCATGATGCTGATCTTCGCCATCGTCATTGTAATCCGCATGATGAACTGGCTGCACAACGATACCTACCGGGCAGCGGGAGATGCGGCTACGGGGACGATCCTCGAGATTGCGTTTATGTATCTTCTCGTCATTCCGCTTCTTCTTATGCTGGCGTTCTTCTGGCACGCGCCTTTCCTGCTGATTTTCGCGGGCTGCTATGTGGATGAGCCGATCCGCGTGTGTTTGATGCAGGTGCATCTTTTCTCCGGCCGCTGGATCTGCCCGGTGACAGAAGAAGGGCAGAGGGCACTCCCTCTGTTTCGTGAACGCCACCGGATCAAAAGGTCACAGGGATTCCTGTTTTCAAGGAAGTGAAAAAGCCGCCGGAGCGTGGTTTGAAAAAAATAAAAAAGTGCTTGCATTTTCCGACGGGATGTGTTATTATCTTTCTTCGTCAGGACATTTTGGGCGAATTCCCGAGTGGCCAAAGGGGACAGACTGTAAATCTGCTGCAAATTGCTTCGGTGGTTCGAATCCACCTTCGCCCATTCTCTCCTGACGGCATTTGAGCCGGCGTGGCGGAACTGGCAGACGCCCGGGACTTAAAATCCCGTGAGTAGTGATACTCGTACCGGTTCGATCCCGGTCGCCGGC
>CADCPV010000198.1 GCA_902803345.1 uncultured Eubacteriales bacterium
GGCGACATTTCGGAGAAGCTTGCGCCTGAACAGAATCCGGATTCCTGGATCGGCCATATCGACGGCTTCGGAAAGCTGCAGCGGAAGGAAACGGACGTCGATGATGTGACGCTCCGTCAGGACAATTTCCGCCTGTTCGATCACGGCATTTCCGACTGCAGCATCTGCGGGGAAGCGGAGCGCTGTCTCCAGTGCGACCTGGCACTTCGGGTCTCGAGGCCGAGACTCTGGAGTGATATCCAGAAAACAGAAGAGGAGGTGACAGCATGACGAACCTGTACAAAGAGATTGACCTCCGGGGAAAGAGCGACGCCCAGAAGCTGATCGAGGATGCGCGCCTCTATGAGTACGGCGTATATCATCACCTGCTGTACCATCGCTTCGCCAGTCTGAGAAAGGACGTCGGAAGCGAGGAGATTCCGGAGATCGCATTCGGCCTCAACAACAATGATTTTGACCGCGCATTTCTGCGCGTTGTAAAGGATAATGCGAAAAAAGTGCTTCTCGGCATGCGGATCGTGACCGACCTTGCCGGCGCGAAGAACGCGGTGATTTACCTTCCGGAAGGCGAAGAGGAGCTCGGAAAGCTGCTTGCGGACGCCGGATCGGAATATGAAATCCGTTACGGCATCATTCCGGCAAGAGCCTTCCCGGAGCACGCGGGATTCAATCTGCAGACCGCTTTTGAGTGCGCGCGGATGTTCCTCGACAAGGCCGCGCCACGGACGACTGTTTTCCTGAAACAGGGAGATCAGATCAGCGAAGGCAGAAGAATCCCCTTCGGGACGAAGCCTTCCGAAACTTTTGCGGCGGAGCTTTCCGAAATCAAGGTCGCGAAAGCCTTTCGGCTCGGAAGACAGCTGTTTACGCCGGAAGAGTTTGAGGATTTGGAGATCCTGCCGAACACCAATATCGGAAACGGCGTGATCACGGTTCTTACCGAAAAGGATTGCCTGCTGATGGCAGCGGAGACGGACCTCCTTCTGTCCCGCACTGAAAGCTGCGGCAAATGCACCTTCTGCCGGGAAGGTCTGCTGCAGATCCAGGCCTTCCTCACAGAAGTGCGGCTCGGAAAGGGCAGCGCCGAAAATCTTGACATCATCCGGGAAATCGGCGAGGCGATGGACTTCTCCTCCCTCTGCTCGATCGGCCAGCGCGGCGCGGATTTCGTCCTGGATTCTCTGGACAAGTTCCGCAGCGAATACGATGCGCATATGCGGAAAACCTGTCCCGCAGGCGTCTGTTTCCGCAAGGAGAAGATGTACATCGATCCCGCGAAATGCGTGGGCTGCGGCAAGTGTGCGGAGATCTGCGAAGAGAAAGCGATTTACGGCCGTCCGGGTTATGTATACATGCTTGATCAGGGCTTCTGCACGCTCTGCGGAAAGTGCCAGGAAGTCTGCGAAGAGCAGGCGATCGTGATGACCGAAGGCGAACTTCCGAAGCTTCCGGACCGTCCCGTCAAGGTCGGAAAAGGGGCGCCCGGAGAGAGCGATAAGACGGAAAAGAAGTCGAAACGGATCCGGCGGCCCGAAGGCACGGCACCAGCGAAAGCCGCGGAACCTGCAGTATCCGGACAGACAGAACCCTTATTTGATCCCAGTAAATTCCTTCAGGAAGGAGAAAACATGAAGACATATGATGCACAGGTCTGCGTGATCGCAGGCGGCCCGGCAGGGCTTTCAGCGGCTGTTTCGGCAGCGGAAAAGGGAATGAAGGTCGTCCTTCTGGAAAAGGCGGCAGCGGTCGGCGGCGCGGCAAACATGGGCATGGGGCCCCTTGGCATCGGCACCAAGTACCAGAAGGCGCAGATGGTCGATATTACGGTCGAAAAAGCCTTCAACATGTTCATGGAGTATACACACTACCAGGTAGACGCAAGGCTCGTAAAACGCTATTTTACGCAGTCAGCGTCGACGATCGAGTGGCTGGAGTCGATGGGTGTCGAATTCGAAGGCGCGTACCGGTACTTCCCGCAGTCTGAGTGCACCTGGCACATCGTGAAGAGCGGTCAGAAGATCGGACCGCGTGCAGCTTCCTTCATGAACAAGGGACTTTACAATAAGGCTCTCGAGCTGGGGGTGCAGTTCCTTCTTGAGACCCGCGGCCTGCACATCGTCAAAGAAGACGGCGCGGTTGCGGCGGTCCTTGCGGAAACCAGTTCCGGCGAAAAGATCCGTGTGAACTGCAAGGCGGCGGTCATCGCGACCGGCGGCGCAGGCGCGAATCCGGAGATGATCTATAAAGAGACCGGTTACACCTTCGGAAAGGATATGTTCAACTTCGCGATTCCGGGCATCACCGGCGACGGTCTTCGGATGGCCTGGGAAGCGGGCGTCGACCATGTGCCGGTCCGCATGGAGCAGGCGGCGATGATGGTCGGCGTGGACGGACTTCCGGACAGCGTCTCGAACATCTTCTTCCAGCCGAACCTTCTGGTGAACGCTTTCGGAAAGCGCTTCATGAATGAAGAGTACATGCAGAATACGACCTTCCTTTCGAATGCGATCAGCAATCAGAAGGATCGGACCTCGTATTCGATTGTCGATGATTCGATCGTCCGTGATTATATTCGGAATGGCGTGGATGTGGTCAGCATGGTGCGGCCTGAGTCGGATGTTTCCGATTTCTACGACGGCATCAAGATGGCGAAGGAAAACAGCTATGAATACCCGGTCGTTGCTGACAGCATCGAAGAACTCGCCGAGAAGCTCGGCATGGATCCGGACATCCTGAAGGAGACCGTCGAAGAATACAACACCTTCTGCGATACGACCGATACCCAGTTCTTCAAGCCCGGCCGTTATCTGAAGCCAATTTATCAGGCTCCGTTCTACGCCAACAAGATCGGCCCCGGCGCATACGGCACGGTCGGAGGCATCCGTATCAACGAAAACTGCGAGGCCTGCGACAGCGACTTCTACCCGATCCCGGGCCTGTACGCGGCCGGCGCGGACGCCTGCAACCTGTACAATGACAGTTACATGTTCCTGCTGCCCGGCAACTCCATGGGCTTCGCGGTCAACACCGGCCGCATCGCCGGCACGGAAGCCGCAGCATATGTGAAGGAACTCGAAGCATAACATAAAGGAGGAAAACCATGGCAGCACGTGTGATCTTCGACCCGAACGGGTTCGAAAACATCATCGAAAACGGCGAGAAGACGGGCTTCCGCTTCCGCTGGAAATCACAGTATTACAGAGGGATTACCCTCTCGATCGTTCACGACATTAAAGTGAACATCGACGGCGAGCAGATCCCCGCAGAAGACATCAGCATGACCGTAAACGGCGAAACCTTCACCCTTGACGAAATGACCACCGTCGTCGATTCCGACTACCGCTGGGAGTTCGGCGAATACGCAGCCGTAAACGTCAAAAAGGCCGGCGGCCTTTCGGAGGGAGAGCATCACCTCATTGCCGTCCAGCACATTGCGCCTTCCTACATGCCCTTCCCGTGGATCACGGAATGCAAGGCAGACTTTACGATTTAAGGAGGTAAGAGCATGAGTTACGATATCAAGAGAAGTATTTCTTTCTACAGCTATCAGGACGAATATTATGCCGGAATTCTGGATCTTGAAGGCTGCCTTCAGGAGTGTGCGAAAACCGGCGCGACCGGTGTCGAGCTTCTTGCGGAGCAGATGATCAAGAAATTCCCGAATCCGATCGAAGACGAAGCATTCCGCGAGAACTGGTTCGGCATGCTGAAAAAATACGGCCTCGAGCCCTCCTGCTACGATGCCTTCCTGGAGAACCGGATTTACAGGAACCGCATGCTCAAGATCGGCGAGCAGGTCAATATGATGAAGCGGGACCTGCGGCTGGCATCCCTTCTCGGTTTCCCGGTGATCCGCACCCTTGTTTCCACTCCGATGGACGTCATTGAAGGATCCCTTGAATACGCGGAAAAGGTCGGCGTGAAGATCGGCCTTGAAGTGCATGCTCCCTTCTCCCTGAACTCCGACTGGGCGGAAGGATACCTTTCGATGATCCGCCGGACCGGCACGAAATTCTTCGGCTTCATTCCGGATATGGGTATTTTCTGCCGGAATCTTCCGGATGTGGTCGCTGATAAAGCCCGCCGTATGGGTGCGACCGAGGAAGGCATCAAGGTCGTTGACGAGGCTTACGCGAAACGCGTTTCGAAGGGCTTCGTGAAGATCAAATACGATCTCGACCTCGGAAAGGCCAATATGGAATACCGTATGGCGAACGGCATGGCGGAAATGATGCAGGCGGTCGGCAAACTTGGCCCGAACCCCGGCAACGAGTGGTATGCCAACAACAGCTTCACCTATTCCTGGTCGGAGCCGCAGGACATCATCGACAATATCGATTATATTTTCCACACCCATGCGAAATTCTACGACGTGCATGAGGATTACAAGGAAACCGCAGTCGCACTCCCCGAAGTCATCGAAGCCTTCAAGAAGGCTGGCTATCACGGTTACTTAAGCTCCGAGTACGAAGGCGGCGAACATCTTCGCGACATCGGCGTCGATTCGATCACCCAGGTTGCCCGCCATCAGGAAGCGATGCGGAGACTGATTGAAGCGTAAGGAGGAATTATGAGCAA
>CADCPV010000199.1 GCA_902803345.1 uncultured Eubacteriales bacterium
CAGTCCGGGGCTGTGGTTCACATGAATACGGAAATTACAGACCTTGAGTCCCTTCAGGCGGATATCATCGTCGCCGCAACCGGCGCGCATCCGAGGAAACTCCGGATTACGGGAGCAGAGCGCGCGGTCACAGCGCAGGATTTCCTGGGCGGGAAGGTACAGGCCGGAGATCATACCGTCATCATCGGCGGCGGTCTCACAGGCTGCGAGATCGCCTATGAACTCGCGCTTCAGGGAAAGCATCCGGCAGTCGTAGAGATGACCGGCTTTTTAGTGGGTGCGCGGGGCATCTGCATGGCGAATTCGACGATGCTCCGGGAGCTTCTGCGGTACCACAAAGTGCCCGCCTACCTGAATGCAACCGCCGAGTCCGTCACGGAGGACAGCGTCGTACTGAAGACGCCGGAGGGAACCGTCACGATTCCGACCGATACCGTCATCCTATCCGTCGGCTATACGCCGGACCGGCAGTTCGCAGGCGAAAAAGACAAAAACGGAAAACACAGGAAGCCGCGTACCGTCGGATCCGCAAAGCTGTACTTTGTCGGCGACTGTGATCAGGTCGGAAGCCTGAAGACGGTGATTAAGCAGGCATACGAACTGGTGCAGGAGATTTCATATTGAGAACATGCAAAATGCGGGGACAGGTCCACCGTACTGTTTTAGTACAGCGGACCTGTCCCTGTATTCTTTCAGTAACGAACTCTGCGTTCTCCGTATAATAATTAAACATATAACTTTGCGTATAGCGCAGATTTATGCTATTATTTAATCTGCGTACAGCGAAAAACAACCGAAAGGAAACATTTTTGTGGAAATTCAAAGGAAACTGTATCAGGATCTTTTACTGTGGAAACAGGAAACCCGCGGAAAAAAGGCACTGCTGCTTGAAGGCGCCAGACGTGTCGGCAAATCTACCCTTGTGGAAAAGTTCGGCCGGGAACAGTATCGTTCCTATATCCTGATCGATTTTAACAAAGCCCCCAAAAGTGTAAAAGATAATTTTGAGAAGCAGCTTTACGGTCTACGGTCCGTAACGAGTTCACAGAGAGGACGGAATGAATAATGAGAAAAAAATGGTTTCGGATGGTTATAGCGGCTGTGGCATTTACGGTGGTTCTTGTTATGGTTATAAACGTAAATGGCAGTAATCATATTGAACAAAAACTTGAGAAGTACTTACTTGAAAAAAATGTTTCGTATACTTCTGTGGATATTTCGGATAATATTCTAAGAATGAATTTCAAATCAGAGGGGGCTGATTACTGTACTGCAGATGATGTAAAAGCTATCAATGCAGTTTATGAACTGGTACAGTATTATGATTATCTTCAGAACTGTGATGGATGTGAGGTCAATATCTATGATGTGAATGAAAAATTGATATATAACATAACACTTTATGAGATCGGAAGAGACAAGGAAAGAAATATCCGATATACGGAGGTTGATATGACGTCGGCGGAAAGGGAGCTTTTACAGGCCTTTTCTCCATACAATATGGAATTCGCCTCGTTCATTCCGATAAACCTATACGATACTGATGAACAGTATAAAATATATGCAGAGATTCTGTGTTCAGAGGAAAGTCTCAAAAAACTTCTGAGTGATACAGATGTGACAGTTTTAAACCATACGATAGAAGAAATCATGTCCCGATATGCTGCAGGAATGATCTTTGAAGGTGAGTTTATCTGTAAGGATCAAAGCAAGATGCTGATCCACAGTGATTATAAAATGAGTTTTTTGAACATCTGGACGGATCAAAGCATAAATGATGTATTTATTCGGACAAATGGTCCGAAAATGCAGGAATGACGTTGAGGTTGTCACCGAGGCCATTCGCCATAACCGGCTCATCGAGGAACGGGAAGGTCAGATGAGTGTAAAGATCATTGCGAAAAACCGCCTGAAATCGGAGGGATCAGGCAGGCAGCAGTGAGTCTTGAGGAAGCGTATATGGTGTTGTATGCGAATAATAGCTGTTTACAGAAAATGATCATAGGGAAACCCGGCATTTTTACGCCGGGTTTTTGATGTATTGAAAAGTTTTGTTTTGTGTTTTATAATCGTATTGAAAAATAGTTGTCTTCAATCGGATTTAGCATTGAAACGGCATGAGGGGGATATGAGTATGGCTTTTTATCTTGGGAGAAAGGCAATCCGAAGAGTCCCGGGAACTGTCATCAAGGCTGCGCCAATCCCGAAGCCGGAGCTTTTAGAGGGCTTCGGAAGCCGCAGCGAGGCCGGACGTCTCTGTGCGGAATCCGGTTACAAGTCAGCATTTCTTGTGACAGACGAGACACTGTTCGGACTGGGACTTCACAAAAAAGTGACCGATTCACTTGAAGAACAGGGCATTTCCTATACGATCTTTCATGATATCAATTCGGAACCGACTGTGGAGATCGTCGAACAGGGCCGGAAAGCCGCGGCTGAATTCGGGGCGGACTGCGTCATCGCTTTAGGCGGCGGATCGGTCCTGGACAGCAGCAAAGTCATTGCGGCAGGCGCGAAGCACCCCAACCTGCCGATCCAGCACTATCTGCATAAATTCGCGATCGCGGAGGGCGGAACGCTTCCGATGATCAACATTCCCTCGACAGCCGGAACAGGTGCGGAATGCACGGTAGGCGCGGTCGTCAAGAACGAACACGGGACGAAATGCTCGACGGTGCTTTTAGGGCTCGACGTCGCTTTTGTCATTTTGGACAGCGAGCTTTTAGTGAACGCACCGCAGAGCGTCACAACCTGGTGCGCGGTAGATGCCTTAAGTCACGGCCTGGAGGGACTTCTTGCGGATGTCGGGTCGACGGAAGAAGACATCCAAAAAAGCCGGGAATGCGTGCGCCTCGTTCTCGAAAACCTGCCGATTCTTCTCAAGGACCCGAAAAACATCGAAGCGCGGCAGGCGACACTTCTTGCGGCTCATTACGGGGGGAACGCAATCAATACGCAGCTTGCGGGCTATGTGCATGCCTTTGCGCATTCGATCGGCGGGCTTTACCATATTCCGCACGGGAAGGCGATCGCCTGGTGCCTTGTGCCGATCACAGCTGCACAGGAAAACCAGCGCTATGAGGAGCTTGCGGAACTTGCCGTACACTGCCATCTCACGGCGGAAGAAGATACGGTCCAATCTGCTGCGGACAAAATGCTCCTCGCGCTTCGGAATCTTCTGGATCTCTGCGGGCTTCCCAAGAGCTGCGAATATCTGAAAGAGAGCGATTATGAGGAACTGACACGGCTGATTGACGCCGATTCCATCAATTATTCGCCGTCACGGACGCTTTCGGACAGTGAAATCCGGATGCTTCTGGACCAGATCAGGAGGGGGTATTGAGATGAGTTATACACAGGAAACAGTTCATGAAATCGTAGAAAAGCAGCGGAAGTTTTTCCGATCAGGCAAAACGCTTGATGTGAATTGGAGAATTGAACAGCTGAAAAAGCTGAAGCAGGCGGTGATCGATCATCAGGAGCTGCTGCAGGAAGCCTTATACGAAGACCTCGGGAAAAGTCCGATGGAAGCCTATCTTGTGGACGTCGGCCCTGTGATCGTGGAAGTCAATGAAATCCTCCATGGCCTCAGAAAGTGGGCGCGTCCGGAGCATCACTTCAGCGGACTGATGTGCTTCCCGAGCACCCGGACGACTGTTTACAAGCTGCCCTACGGCGTCTCTCTTGTTATCAGTCCCTTCAATTTCCCGATCCTTCTGACGCTCGGGGTACTTGCTGCGGCAATCTGCGGCGGGAACACGGCGGTTCTGAAAACCAGTTCTAAATCGGCCGCGAGTACCCGTGCGCTGAAGAAGCTGATTGCGGACACCTATCCGGAAGAATATGTGACACTTGTAGACGGCGGGCATGATGTCGCGGACATGTGCCTCGCGGAACGCTTTGACAAGATTTTCTATACCGGTTCTCCGGCGGTCGCGAAGCATGTGCTCGCGGAAGCGGCAAAGAACCTGACCTCTGTCGCTCTGGAACTCGGAGGCGAAACCGGAAACTGGGCCGTGATCCGGAAGGACGCCAATCTTCACGACACTGCCCGGAAAATCGCCTTTTTCAAACTCTGCAATGCAGGCCAGATCTGCATCAACATCAACCAGATCGCGGTGGCGGAGGAGGTCGCAGAGGAATTCCTTGCAGAGCTTAAAAAAGAATTTGTCCGCCAGATCGGAGAAGTACCCTATGAGAACCCGGACTATCCGAAGCTGATCAGCGGCTCGGTTTACGACAAGTGCGAGCGGCTTTCCGGGGAATACGCAGACCGGATCGTGTTCGGCGGCTCCGGAAACCGGGAAACCCGGCGTTTCTCGCCGACCGTGATTTATCCGGTGGGGATCGATGAGGACATCGTGCAGCATGAACTGTTCTGCCCGATCCTGCCGGTCGTACCATACAGGGATACGGAGATTGACAGCCTGATGGAGATCATTGCAGACCGTGAGCATCCTCTGGCGATGTATGTGTTTACGTCGGACATGAAGTGGGCAAAGCAGGTGATGCGCACCCAGCAGTACGGCGGCGGCTGTATCAACGAGGTCTGTGTGCATATGATGGTGAAGGGCGTGCCTTTCAACGGCACCGGGCATTCCGGGATGGGTGCCTACCACGGCGAATGGGGCTTTAGGGAATTCACACACCCGCAGACGGTGCTTCAGGGGAAGACGCACTGGAACCTGCCGCTTCGGGAGCATCCGTACTCGGGAGAGAGCGGCAGAAAGAAGATGAAGCTTCTGAAAATGTTTGAAAAGTAAGCAACTATTGCTTGTTTCGCGGCAGATTTTGCGGTATGATTCTCTAAAGACAGGCGGGAAGCCGCCGGAAATCCATAACGGTATGAGGAGGGAGAGAAATGGATAAGGGACTGAAACAGAGAATTCTGGGGATGCTGATCGGCATTGCCCTGTTGGTCGTCGGGATTGTGATCCTGCTTCTGAATATCGAGGTCGTGGATTTCGGCTTCTACCGCTTCGGGCGGGTCAATACGGCGGTCATCCTGCTGATTCTGCTGATTGCATTGGTAGTGTGGGTGTTCATCGCCCGCAAGAAAACGCTGCCGCTGATCTGCATTCTGGTGGATCTTCTTCTGATGGTGATCTCTGTGATTGCCGGAACGCAGTTCGTATTCCGGCATATGAATGCTTTCGTCGTGGTCCTGATCATTGCCATGATCGGCGTCGGCATCGGACTGGCTGTGGTGAATTACATGGCCATGCGGCGGGGAGAGTAGAGAACAGAGGGGCGTTTCCTTAGGACTGATCCGGGATCATGACCGGGTCCCAGCCGTAATCCTGGAAGGAATCAATCGGAAGATTGTTTTTCCGGATGTATTCCCTGAGAGTCTGAAGCCGCGCGGACCAGATCGGGTCTTTCGCCGAATCGTTGCAGAGGTACATTTCTTTCAGTTCTTCATCGCCCTCACTGAAGCGGAGAATGTCGTCGATATAATATGTGCCCAGGCCATCGTTCCGCTCAAATTCTTCAACAATCCAGTCATCGGAATCACCGGATTTTCTGAGCGTTGCAACGCCCGCTCCAGGATATTCGCCGCCGAACAGTGTGACAAGATTCCGGTCCTCCAAACGATAGGTAAAGCCCCAGAAAGAAGCGTAAACCTTGATTCGACCGTCTTCCTGCTCCTTGGTTTTATGGAAACAGAAAGCCGGAAGAGAAACAACCTTACTGTTTTCGCCGTATTCGCCTGTCGCGAGCATATCCTTTTCATAGGTATCACGGTAATAATCCATGACATATTCCGTTACTGCGGCCTCAACCGGATCGTCGCCGGTATAGTGATAAAGCGGAAGCCCGGAAGTAGTTTCGGGTTCATCCGCAGAGGGTTCGCCGGAATCAAGTACAATATAAAACGAGGAACGGAAGATGAAAGTTTTTTATTCGATTGCGTCGGTCAAGGGGCCGGATGATTCGAAAAATCCCACAAATTTCAACATCAACGGTGCGGTACGGCCGCCGGAAGAGGAAAGCATCCGGTATTCCTCGATTTCGATTCTGGATAAGCAGAAATATGAGGTAATTGAGGAAAAGGAGGGCAGAAGCGCGGCGGCCCGGCTCAGCCTGAAAAACCGCAGCCTTTCGGCGGAAGCCTCCGACGGCATGGGGATTTACCGGGTACGCGATGGAGAGATTCTCCGCCTGATCGGGAAAGAGGCGAAAAATCGTTCCGAAGAAGCGGTTCCGGAATGCTTTGAGAGCGATTCTCTTCCGGGCGATCTGTATATTCTTTGCAGCGGAGGGCTCGAAAAAACGCTGTCAGCGGACCGGATTTTTGCGGTTGCCGAAGAAACTGACCGTATCCAGGAGATCGCCTCAGCCCTGCAGAAAGCAGCCGTTACGGCGGGCTGCGGGGAGTCTCTGACAGTACTTGCCGTCCGGCGGGAACTGTAGAGGAGAGGGAAAAAGTCCCGGCGTCCGGATACCGATAAAGCGATCGGGATGATCTTGATGCTTGCTTTTTGCCGCAGCATACAGTAAGATGGATTTGGAACAATGATTTCGGAGGATTTCTTATGTCGAACACAGTAACAATACGGAACATTTACCCGATCTGCACGGCGCCGGAGCGGATTCCTCTGGTGATCGTCAAGGTCGAAACCTCGGAGCCGGGGCTCTACGGTATCGGCTGCGCCACCTACACCCAGCGCTGGATGACAGTCGCACATGCGGTAGAGCACTATATGAAGCCGCTTCTTGTCGGGAAAGACGTGACGCGGATCGAGGATATCTGGCAGATGGCTATGGTCTCCCCGTACTGGCGGAACGGACCGATCCTGAACAACGCGATCTCGGGCGTCGATGAGGCGCTCTGGGATATCAAGGGCAAAATGCTGAACACGCCCCTGTACAATCTTCTCGGCGGCAAGGTCCGGGAAGCAGCGCGGGTATACCGGCATGCGGACGGGCGGACGCTCGAGGAAGTCGGTGATAAGGTTCAGCAGTACATCGAGGACGGTCTTCAGGTTATCCGGATCCAGCACGGCGGCTACGGCGGATCGCGCGGGAATTCCTATATCGAATCCCTGCGGCCGGAAGGCGCCTGCGAGGGCGCGTATTATGATCCGCTGGGCTATGAGCTTTCCGTAACAAGGCTCTTTGAGTATATGCGGAACCGTTTCGGCGAACAGATTGAATTCTGCCACGACGTGCATGAGCATCTGGACCCGATCAACGCGATCCATCTTGCGAAGGAGCTGGAGAAATACCGGCCCTTCTTTTACGAGGATCCGCTTCCGCCGGAACAGGTGGACTGGTTCCGGACCATGCGCCAGCACGCGGCGATTCCGATCGCGATGGGTGAGCTGTTCAACAATCCGAATGAGTATATGAACCTGATCTCGGAGCGGCTGATTGACTTTATCCGCTGCCATGTTTCGCAGATCGGCGGCATCACGCCCGCGAAAAAGCTCGCTTCGGTCTGCGAGGCTTTCGGCGTGCGCACAGCCTGGCACGGTCCCGGCGATACTTCGCCGGTCGGGCACGCGGCTGATGTGCATCTTGACGTTTCGAGCTGGAATTTCGGCATTCAGGAGTGGGCCGGCTTCTCCGATACGATTAAGGAAGTCTTCCCCGGCTGTCCGGAGCTGAAGAAGGGCTATGTCTATCCGAACGACAAACCCGGCCTCGGCATTGACATCGACGAAAAGCTTGCGGCGAAGTTCCCCTGCAGTGAAGCGCTTCCGCAGTGGACCAACTGCCGGCGCCCTGATGGCACGCTGAACCGGCCGTAACAGAATGAGGAGGAGCCATGAAGACACTTCAGTCGGTTTATCGCACCCTTCCCCCGGATCCCCAGGCGATTGTCCTGGGGCAGGGGGATTTTCCTGTCTATGGAGACGGGCTTCACGATGACACGAAAAACCTGCAGCAGGCGCTGAATGCGCTGAAAAAACGGGACAATTTCGGTATCGTTTTCCTGCCGGAGGGAAAGTACCGGATCAGCGCGAATACTACAAGCGGATCATTGAATCCGACGTGAAGGAGAACGACTGCCTCGAAAATCCGCGCGTTTTCTGCGAACACGGGGAATACAGCGTCGCTGTTTCCGAAGAAACCGGACGTGTCTATGTTGCGGAAGGACATATTCTGGTGTATGATCTGAATGGGGAGCACATCGAAACGATCCGTACCCCGAAGCGCGCCGGAACACTTGCAATCGGCGGGAAGAATCAGGAGATTCTGTATGTGACGGCGGAAGACAGCGTATATGCGCTGAAGATCCGGTAAATATATGTTTGGAGTATGAAAAAGATGGGAATTATCTATCAGGAAGAACGCCTTTCGGCGGATGAATACATTGATTTTCTGAAGCGGACCGATCTCGGCTCGCAGTATCCGAAGGAACGCTTTTCGGAGCGGATTGAAAAGCTCGTGAAAAACGTCTCGATCAGCCTTACGGCCCGGGATGACCGGGGAAAACTTGTCGGCGTGCTTTTCGGGCTGACGGATTTCTGCTACTGGCTCTATGTGACGGATCTCGGCGTGGACCGGGACTTCGTGCGGCAGGGAATCGGCAGCACACTGATGAAAAAGGCGCATGTTCTTGCGGGCGGGGAGAAGGACATCGCGGTCTATCTGATCGCAAATGAGAATGCTGTGCCCTTCTATGAGAGTCTCGGAATGAAGTTCGCGGATGACGTGATGCAGTACAACCATATCGACTGGACGGAGTTTACGGTGGAATGAAGACTCCGATCTGTGATTTTGTTCGAAAATATGCAGAATCCAGGACAGTCCGCATGCATATGCCGGGGCATAAAGGCAGAGGACCCCTGGGAATCGAAGCGCTGGATATCACGGAGATTTCAGGCGCGGATGCGCTGTACGAAGCATCGGGGATCATTGCGGAGAGCGAGCGGAATGCTGCGGAGCTGTTCGGGACTGAGGCAACCTTCTACGGGACGGAGGGCTCGAGCCAGATGATCCGCGCGATGCTGTATCTTGCCGGCCAATGGGCACGGGCACGCGGAAAAAGCGGACGCATTATGATCCTCGCGGCCCGGAATGTCCACAAATCCTTTATCCAGGCCTGTGCGCTTCTGGATTACGACGTGGAATGGCTGTACGGAGAGGAACCGGGATACTTAAGCTGCGTGATCCGCCCCGAAACCCTCGAAAATCTGCTCAAAAAGGCCCAAGAGAAGGCACACAGACTGCCCGACGCATTCTTTATCACCTCACCCGATTACCTCGGCAAAACGGCCGATATTCGCGCTCTTGCGGGCATCTGCCACCGTTATGACATGCCGCTTTTCGTGGATAATGCGCACGGCGCCTATCTGCATTTTCTGCGGGAGCCGCAGCATCCGATGGACCTTGGCGCAGACCTTTGCTGCGACTCCGCGCACAAGACGCTTCCGGTCCTGACAGGAGGCGCGTATCTTCATGTCGGAAAAGCAGCAGAGGAAAGACAGAGGAGCGCCGGAAGGCAGGATTCAGCCGGATTCTTTGCCGAAAATGCCCGTTCGGCACAGGCGCTTTTCGGATCGACCAGCCCTTCCTATCTGGTGCTGCAGTCGCTGGATTCCTGTAATGCAGTTCTTTCGGACGGGTACCGGGAGAAGCTTCGGGATTTCGTACGGAAGCTTGATGCAGTCAAAGAAGAGCTGCGCATGTCGGGCATTCCGGTCACGGATACGGAGCCGCTGAAGCTGACGATTGAAGCTCAAAAGACAGCTTCCGGCTTTTCCGGAACTGCGCTTTCCCGAAGGCTCCGGGAGTATGGAATCGAGTGCGAATACGCGGATTCGGAACATCTCGTGCTGATGCCGGGCCTGGAAAATACGGATCAGGAGCTTCTGCGGCTTCGGGAAGCGTTATTGGAAATCTGCAGTGAAAAGGGCGCTTTCGAAGCGAAGGCGATCCTTCCTGCTCTTTCCCCTGCCGAACAGGTTCTCACGATCCGGGAAGCGGTTTTCGCGCCGCATGAGACAGTCCCTGTTCGCGAGGCTGTGGGAAGGATTGCCGCATCTCCCACCGTTTCCTGCCCGCCCGCGGTACCGATTGTCGTAAGCGGGGAAAGGATCAGCGAAGCGGCGGTACAGATGATGCAGCACTATGGAATCGAAACCGTAGAAGTGACGGCCTGTGATAAATAGAAGGATCTTCGGATCATTTCACAAACGC
>CADCPV010000200.1 GCA_902803345.1 uncultured Eubacteriales bacterium
GGCATGCGCGGCTGTGCTCACACAGTGCCGCATATGCCGGATGAAGACAGCATTCGGAGTGACAACATGTGGAATAGAATTATGATGATCGCCGGCGCAGTCTGTGTCGCGATCGCTTTTTATCTCGTGACCCGGCTCAGGCGTTTCAGTTTTGTCAGGAGCCTCGCCGGAAATCATCCGGTGCTTTCATGGCTGCTGCCTGTTGCAGCGGTTGCGGCAGCTGCAGTTTTTTTTCTGCTCCTTTATAATATGTCTGCAATGGTGGTCGTGCTTTTGGAGCTGATGTTCGCCTTCCTTCTGACAGATCTGGTGTTTTTGTTCCTGCCGAAGGGAGAGAGCAGGGATCTGCAGTGCATTCTGGGACTCATACTCGGAGTCCTGATCCTTACAATCGCTTTTTTCAATGCGCATCATGTGTTCCGGAAGCAGTATGATCTCACGACAGATAAGACGCTTCCACAGGGTCAGCTTCGGATCGTACTGATTGCCGATGCTCATCTCGGCGTGACGCTCAATGCGAAAAACTTTCAGAAGCAGGCGGACCGGATTTCGGCGGAAGAGCCGGATATCGTGGTGATCGCCGGGGACTATGTGGATGACGACACGAGCCGCGAAGATATGATTGCCTGCTGCCAGGCGCTTGGAACGATCGGAACCCGGTATGGCATTTATTATGTCTTCGGAAATCATGACAGGGGATATTTCAATTATCGGAACTTCACTTCACAGGAACTTCGGGAGAATCTTCAGGAAAACGGTGTCATGATTTTAGAGGATCAGAGTGTGCTTCTCGGCGCGAAACAGGAAGATGCGGCAGCGGCTGGGAAGACTTTTTCTGTCGGCGGATTCTATGTGACCGGGCGGCGGGATCGTTCGTCGCAGGGCCGGGCTGCAGCGGAAACACTTACGGCGGATCTTTCTGAAAACTGTTATCAGGTCGTTCTGGATCATCAGCCGAATGATTATGCGGCGGAGGCCGATGCCGGCATGGATCTGGTGCTTTCCGGGCATACGCACGGCGGGCACATTTTCCCGGCGGGACTGATCGGACTTTGGATTAAAGCAAATGACCGCGTTTACGGGCACGAAAAGCGCGAAAATACAGATTTTATTGTCACTTCCGGCATTTCCGGCTGGGCGATTCCGTTCAAGACCGGCTGCCGTTCAGAATATGTGGTCATTAATGTCCGGCAAAACGGGGAGTGAATCAGCCGGACAGAAGAAGGGGGAAAGATTGATGAAAAATACAAATCAGGAAAATACAGGCCTGAAAACCGGTCAGCGGACATACTGGATTGCCGTGAATGCAATTGTTGCGGCGCTTTATGCGTCCCTTACGATTGCAATATCGCCGATTGCCTACGGGGAGATCCAGTTCCGCGTAACGGAAATGCTGATTTTCCTTGCTTTCTACAATAAGCGTTATATTCCCGGGCTGATCATCGGCTGCTTTCTGGCCAATCTGGCTTCGCCGATGCTGGTTTACGATATCACGTTCGGTACCGCGGCTACTGCAATTGCCGTTATCGGGATTTCATTTATCGGAAAGATCATCAAAAAGGAGACAGTCGGTCTGTTTATCGTACCGGTGATCGGGGCGCTTGCCAATGGACTGATCGTCGGCCTTGCGCTGCATCTGGCTTTTGACATTCCGTACTGGATCAACGCACTCTATGTCGCGATCGGCGAATTCGGCGTGCTGGTTCTCGGGGCAATTGTATTCCTTTCTGTCGGAAAGATTCCTTCGATCCGGAAAGCGCTGTACTGGCATTTCTGATTATGAGGATGCTGCTTTGAATCTTGTCTGGAGGCTGCAGAATGAAGATTTTTGACCTGCACTGTGATACGATTACCGGACTTTCCCGCATGAATGCGGGCCTCCGTGAAAATGACATGCATATTGACCTGCAGAAGCTCAGGAAAGCCGACCAGCTTGCACAGTGCTTTGCGGTTTTTGTACATCAGAAATGGTGCGAAAAGACCGGTACTTCGCCGTATGATTACTTCAAAGAGAAGCGGGACGTGTTTTACCGGGAGATGGAAGAAAACCGGGACATGATTGCACCGGCTTTCTGTTCCGCGGACATCCGGAAAAACGCGGAATCCGGCCTGATGTCCGGGATCCTGACAATCGAAGCGGGAGAGCCTCTTCAGGGAAAAACGGAGCGCGTGGAGGAATTTAAAAAGGACGGTGTTCGTATGATTACGCTGACCTGGAATTTCGAGAATGAAATCGGCTTTTCCAACAAAACCGGCGGACATCTGAAGCCGAAAGGCCGGGAGATCGTGGATACGATGAATGCGCTCGGTGTACTTCCGGATGTGTCGCACCTGTCAGATGAAGGTTTCTGGGATGTGGTGGAACTCTCCGGCGGGAAATACCCGGTTGTTGCTTCCCATTCGGACGCACGGGCCCTGTGCAGTCACAGCCGCAACCTGACTGATGAAATGCTCCGGGCGATTGGAAACACCGGCGGAATTGTCGGCGTCAACTACTGTGCGGATTTCCTCAGGGAAGGTTCGAACGACGCTACGATGGAGGATGTTCTTCGGCATACACTGCACCTGATGGACAAAGCAGGAGCCGACCACGTTGCGATCGGCTCCGACTATGACGGTATTGATTCCACACTGGAGTGGAAAGATGCTTCCGGAACGCCGATGCTCCTCGAATATCTCCACAAAAAGATTTCCTGGACAGATCTTGAGAAGATCACGCACCTGAATGCACTCAGGGTATTTGAATAAACTGTTTACTCAAAGCGCTCATCGATAACACGATGAGCTTTTTTCTCGCTTCTCGGCAGGACGCCGATTTCGACAGCCTTGACAATCGGAGTGAAACCGATCCGGGACTTGACCTTTTCGGCAATACGCCGGGTGAGATCCGCGAAATCCACATCACCTGTGGTTTCAACATAGATACGCATCGAATCACGGCCCTCTACATGCGAGATGCGGATCTGGTATTCGGAGCCGATCTCCGGGAAGCCCTGGAGGACTTCTTCGATCTGGTTCGGGAATACATTGACGCCCTTGATTTTCATCATGTCGTCGGTACGGCCCTGAATCGTGTCGATCCGGGGATAGCAGCTTCCGCAGGGGCATTCGCCCGGAATGATGCGGGACATGTCATGCGTGCGGTAGCGGATCAAAGGCGCGCCTTCCTTGACGAGGGTTGTAATGACGATCTCGCCCCATTCGCCGTCCGGAAGTGTCTCACCGGTCTTCGGGTCGATGATCTCAAGATAGAGATAATCGTCCCAGTAGTGCATGCCGGTGTTATAGCTGCAGTTGACGCCGATGCCCGGACCGTAGATCTCTGTCAGTCCGTAAATATCATAGAGTTCGATGCCGAGGCCGGAGCTGATCCGGTCTCTCATTTTCTTCGTCCAGCGTTCGGAACCAATCACACCCTTTTTCAGCTTGATTTTGTCCCTGAGGCCGCGCTTCTCGACTTCTTCCGTGAGAAGAAGCGCATAGGAAGAGGTTGCACAGATGACAGTCGTTTCAAGATCCTGCATCATCTGAAGCTGTTTCTCGGTATTTCCGGGGCCCATCGGGACGGCCATCGCACCGAGTTTTTCCGCGCCGTTCTGGAAGCCGATTCCGGCGGTCCAGAGGCCGTAGCCGGGGGTGATCTGGATGCGGTCAGCCTTTGTAATCCCTGCGGTTTCATAACAGCGCTTGAACATTTCACCCCAGTCGTCGACATCCTTTGCGGTATAGGGAATGATGACAGGCTTTCCGGTCGTGCCGGAGGATGAATGGATCCGGACGATCTCGGATTCAGGCGCAGTCATCAGACCCAGGGGATAGGCATCCCGGAGGTCGTTTTTCTCGGAGAAGGGCAGTTTTTCAAAGTCCGCAGGCGAATCCACATGGGAAATGCCGGCTTCCGATAGTTTTTTGCCGTAGAAACTGCCGGACTTCACAAGTGCTTCGATCCGGGAATTGACGAGGGCAAGCTGTTGTTCAGTGATCTGCATAGGGGTTTTGGTTCCTTTCATATGAATGTTTATTCAGGAAAACGCTGATTTATTCAGTGTTTCCTCAGAAAAAGTATCGAAGCGCCCGGGAATTCAGGTCCCGGAAGCTTTCACGGACGGTTTTTCGCATGACTGCATCGACTTCTTCCACGCTGAAGGGCAGTACACGTGAATGAAGCGCGGCGCCGAGGAGCACCATGTTCAGTGCACGCGGCGAGCCGAGTTCCTCGCAGGCTTTCTGTCCGTCGACAAGGATCAGGTTCTCAACGTTTTTTTCGAGATATTCTGTCATTTCCTGCCCGCTGTAGGGGGCGCCGGAAAGGGATGCGGTGGTAGGCATGATCGCGTGTGTGTTGACGACTGCTGTGCCGCTTTTCCGAAGGTACGGCAGCATGCGGACGGCTTCGCCGGGTTCGAAAGAGAGCAACAGGTCTGCAGTCCCTTTCGGAAACATGGCAGAATAAATACCGGTTCCGAGCCGGATCCAGCTCTGGACGCTGCCCCCTTTCTGGGCCATTCCGATGGTTTCAGCACTTATGACCGGAATTCCCTGCTGCATCGCAGTCTGGGCAAGAAGCTTGGAAGAAAGGACAATGCCCTGGCCGCCGACGCCTGTAATTAAGATGTTGGTCTGCATGGTTTCGCCTCCCTTACATTCCGGATCCGGCTGTAATTGCCTGTACCGGGCAAAGCTGTGCACACAGCCCGCAGCCAGTGCAGAGTGCGGCTTCGATCGTAACCCTTCCTTTGGAAAGGACCAGGCCCGGACAGCCGAGCTCACGGATACAGCGTTTGCAGGTGATGCATTTTTCGGGATCGATCATTGCCGGCGGATTTGATTTCACGAGTACTGCACAGGGCGAACGGAAAATGACTGCTTTGACGCCGGGTTCTTCCGAAACGCGCTTCACGATGCGGATGGCTTCGGAAAGCATCAGCGGATTGACGGTTTCGACAGTTGTGACGCCAATACCCCGGAGAACCGCTTCTATGTCAATCCGATCGACAATCTGATCCATCAGTGTGCGGCCTGTACCGGGGTGCGGCTGATGGCCGGTCATGGCTGTCGTGGAATTGTCCAGAACCACGAGTGTCATATCCGCCTGGTTGTAGACCGCATTGACAACACCCGTAATCGCGGAAGCAAAGAAGGTGGAGTCACCGACAAAGGCAAAACATTTCGTGCCCGGATCCATGCGTCCGATGCCCTGGGCGATATTGAGTCCCGCGCCCATGCAGAGGCAGGTGTCGACCATATCAAGCGGCATTGCATTCCCTAAAGTGTAACAGCCGATGTCGCCGCAGAAAACAGTTTTCTGTCCTTTCATCGCCTGCTTGACCGCATAGAAGGAAGCGCGGTGCGGGCAGCCGGCACAGAGAACCGGCGGACGGACCGGAAGCGGGGGCAGATCAGGCAGAACGTGTTCTTTGCTGTCAGTGCCTTCCGGCAGAAGCTCCGGAACAAAACGGCGCAGCGAATCCGCAACCGAATCGACGGTGTTTTCGCCGGCAGGCGCGATGTCGCCCGTGAGTTTTCCGCGGATTGTTACGTTCAGATGGTACTTTCCCGCAACATAGGTGAGTGCCCGTTCGATCACCGGATCGAGCTCTTCGATGCAGAGTACTTCGTCATGTGCCTGCAGGAATTCGAGCGCAAGTTCTTCCGGGAAGGGGTAGGGCGTGGAAATTTTCAGGACAGGGAGGCGGATTCCGAGAAGCTGCAGCGCATCCATGGTATAGGCGAAACTGATGCCGTGGGAGGCAAGAGCCCTGCGGGAGGAAGCATCGATAGAACAGATCTGATTCCGTCTGTATTCGGAGAACTCCCGCGACAGCTCCGGCTCGCGCTTTGCGATTTTTTCATGCGCCATCCGGGAAAGCTTCGGGAAGATAACCCATTTGGAAGAGTCTTTCACAAAGCCTTCCGTGACATTGACGGAATATTCCTCAGGATCCTTCACCTCGATCGAAGCGTAGCCGTGGTCGATCCGCGTCGTCGGGCGGAACAGGACCGGCGTGTGGTATTTCTCGGAATATTCGAAAGCCTCCTGAATCATCTCATAGGCTTCCCGGACAGAGGACGGATCAAAACAGGGAAGCTTTGAATAGGCGGCGAAGGTTCGCGTATCCTGTTCGGTCTGGGAACTGATCGGCCCCGGGTCGTCGGCAACGAGCACCACCATTCCGCCTTTGACTCCAATATAGGCAAGGCTCATCAGCGGGTCGGAAGCTACATTAAGGCCGACCTGCTTCATTGTGACAAGCGTGCGCGCACCGCAGTACGAGGCGCCGGCACAGAGCTCCAGCGCCGCTTTTTCATTGACAGACCATTCGACGTAAAGACTGCCGTTCTTGTATTTTGCCGCTGTTTCCAGCACTTCTGTCGACGGTGTTCCGGGATAGCCCGCGGCAAGATTCAGCCCGGCGGCGACAGCGCCCCGGGCAATTGCGGCATTTCCCATCAGAAACTCGGTATGCATTCTTATTTCCTCTTGAGAGCATTCAGTTCTTTCTGGTTTTCTTCCAGAATATAGTGTACCATCCGGCTGTGTTCCTCCGAATATCCGTAGAAATAATTCGGATAGCGTTCGGTCAGAAGTTCATTGATCTGCGCGATTCCCTCATGATTCTGCGAGCGGATCTTGTAACGGTCGCCGGTGATGGTCGTAATATAGAGCGTGTAAATCATCTGCTCGTTCTGGCTGAACAGCTCAGACTTCAGCTCCTGTGTTTCAAAAACCCAGAGGGCAGACTCGAGCGGTATAATCTCGGTACGTTTCCCGGAAAAATGAATCAGGTACTTCGGGGTCAGGGCGAGCACGGTGTTCTCAAGGATACACTGATCCGCGTACTCCGCAGCCGCGTTTTCGATAATCCGTTCCGGATCGCCGTAGCGCTGAAGTCTCAGATATTCTTTTGTGAATTTGCTGATCCGGATCTCCCGGACAGATTCCGACATCTGCACTCCTTTCCGCTGTTCTGCGTTCTGTTGACCTTAACAACATATTATAAAGGATAATAACATAATTATCAATCGGAAATTTCTATCCTTGCACTTTTCAGATTTTATGCTACAATCAGAAGCATGGAAGAATACGGACGTTTTGCGGAAGTCTATGACCTTCTGATGGAGGAAATTCCCTATGAAGACTGGTGCGGGTATCTCACCGGTCTTCTTCGTGCGTTCGGTGTCCCGGAGGGACTTTTGTGCGAACTTGGCTGCGGGACCGGGACGATGACGGAGCTTCTCGCGAAAGCCGGTTACGATATGACCGGAATCGACAGTTCCGAAGAAATGCTGCAGCGGGCCATCGAAAAGCGGGCGGAATCCGGCCTTCCGATCCTGTACCTTCTGCAGGACATGCGGGAGATGGAGCTGTACGGAACGATGCGGGCCTTCGTATCGGTCTGCGATTCGATGAATTACCTGACGAACCCTGCGGATTTCCTTACGGTCCTGAAACTTGTCAACAACTATCTCGACCCGGGCGGCGTGTTTATATTCGATCTCAAGACAGAGCACTTTTTCCGGGATATTCTCGGGGATTCGACGAGCGGCGCATCGGAAGAGCATGCGGCCTATATTCTGGAAAACGAGTATGATGAAACGGAGCATCTGAACAGCTCCTTTTTGACAGTCTTTGAGGAGCAGGAAGACGGGCGTTTCGAACGATTCACGGAGCTTCACGAGCAGCGGGCTTACAGCGTTTCGGAAATCCGGGAGATGGCAGAAGAGGCGGGGCTCCAGTTTGTCGCGGCATACCGCGCCTTTACAGAGGAAGCGATTCAGGACGATGACGGTTCCAGCGAACGGATTTACATCGTGCTCCGGGAATGCCGGAAGACCGACGTCCCGGGTGTGCTGAAGGGATGAGGTCACGAAATACAGAAAGGCAGATCAACATGTCGGATTACATGATCAGAGGAACGGCAGCGGAAGGGCAGGTGCGCTTCTTCGCGGCTTTTACAAAGGATACGGTGGAATATGCGCGCGCGGCGCATAACCTGAGCCCGATCTGTACGGCGGCCCTGGGACGGCTTCTCACGGCAGGAGCGATGATGGGCGCGATGATGAAGTCGGAGGAGGACCTCCTGACCATCAAAATCGACTGTGACGGCCCGATCAAGGGGCTGACCGTTACGGCGGACTGCGCAGGCCATGTCAAGGGCTACGTCAAGGTAACGGATGTTGTGCTTCCGCCGAATGACAAGGGCAAGCTGAATGTCGGCGGCGCCCTGGATCTCGGGGTCCTTTCCGTGATCCGCGATGTCGGACTCAAGGAACCATACGTCGGCCAGACAATTTTAGTGACTTCGGAAATCGCGGAGGATCTGACATATTATTTCGCGACATCCGAGCAGACGCCTTCCTCGGTAGGCCTCGGTGTCCTGATGAACCGTGACAATACGGTTTCGACCGCAGGCGGCTTTATCGTCCAGATGATGCCGGGTGCCTCGGAGGAAACGATTACGGCAGTGGAGGAAGGCATTCGGAAAGTGACATCCGTGACCTCCCTTCTTTCCGAAGGCTATACGCCGGAAACCCTGATCGGGCTCATTCTCGGCGGACTGACGCCGGAGATTCTCGATACGATACCGGTTGCCTTCACCTGTAACTGCAGCCGTGAAAAAACAGAAGGCATGATTGAGAGCCTGCCCATTGAAGAACTCTCTGAGATGATCAATGAAGGGAAGGAAATCGAGGTCGTCTGTCATTTCTGCGGCACAAGGTACCTTTTCGGCGTGGAAGAGCTGCAGAAGATGCTGGAACGCAAAACGGGAGCGTAAAAAGTTCGCGTTCAGCCGTGATTATTGATTGAAATCTCAGCGTAACTGTGCTACACTATAACAAATAATGCCTGTTCAGGGGGACTTGTGCGCCCGTGAGGGAAACAAACCGGCATATGGGAACCGGAATCAGTTCTGCCCCGTCTCCTGAGCAGTGCTTTTATACAGGAAAGTGAGGATACTACATGAACGTCTACAAGACAGAGGACATCAGAAACGTCGTGCTTCTGGGACACGGCAGCAGCGGCAAGAC
>CADCPV010000201.1 GCA_902803345.1 uncultured Eubacteriales bacterium
ATGCCGTATCCGATCGCAATTGCGAACCGGATTGTGCGGCGTCTTGCGGCGGTCCGGAAAGACGGAACGATTCCCTACCTCCGGCCGGACGGCAAGGCGCAGGTAACCGTGGAATACGATGAAAATCACCGGCCGGCGCGCATCGATACGGTCATCGTGTCGACGCAGCACGACGAGAAGGCAGAACTGCAGCAGATCCGGGATGATGTCCGGAAATACGTCATCGATCCGGAGCTTCCGGAGGGCATGGCGGATCAGAACACACGTTATCTGATCAATCCGACCGGGCGCTTTGTAATCGGCGGACCGCAAGGAGATTCCGGACTTACAGGCCGCAAGATCATCGTCGATACCTACGGCGGCATGGCGCATCACGGCGGCGGTTCTTTCTCCGGCAAGGACCCGACAAAGGTAGACCGTTCGGCTGCGTATGCGGCGCGCTATGCGGCAAAAAACCTGGTCGCGGCAGGAGCAGCCGACCGGCTTGAAATCGAGCTCGCCTATGCGATCGGCGTCGCGCATCCGGTTTCTGTGAGCGTCAACACCTTCGGGACCGGAAAGGTTTCGGACGAGCGGATCATTGAAATCATCCGGCAGGTCTTTGACCTTCGCCCGGCCGGCATCATTCAGATGCTGGACCTTCGCCGGCCGATTTACAAACAGACTGCAGCCTACGGACATTTCGGCCGGACCGATCTCGATCTCCCGTGGGAGCGGCTGGACAAGGCGGATCAGATCAGGGAACTCTTAAAGTAAAACATATTTCAATATACAGAGGAAAAAGTTATGGCAGACAGGAAAAAGGTAGAAGCGATCACATCAAGAGACGTGGATTTCGCACAGTGGTATACGGATATCGTGAAAAAGGCCGAGCTCATGGACTATGCAAGCGTCAAGGGCTTCATGGTCATTAAGCCGGCAGGCTATGCAATCTGGGAAAAAATCCAGACCGAACTGGACAAAAGATTCAAGGCGACAGGCGTGGAAAACGTCTACATGCCGCTCCTGATCCCGGAGAGCCTTCTGCAGAAGGAAAAGGACCATGTGGAAGGCTTCGCGCCGGAAGTTGCCTGGGTGACCTACGGCGGCGGCGAACAGCTTCAGGAAAGGCTCTGCATCCGTCCGACCTCCGAAACCCTGTTCTGTGATTTCTATGCGAAAGACGTGCAGTCCTACCGCGATCTGCCGCGGCTTTACAACCAGTGGTGCTCGGTTCTGCGCTGGGAAAAGGAAACCCGTCCTTTCCTGCGTTCGAGGGAATTTTTGTGGCAGGAAGGCCATACCGTGCATGCGACAGCGGAGGAAGCGGAGGAGCGGACCATTCAGATGCTGAATGTATACGCGGACTTCTGCGAAGAAGTGCTCGCGATTCCGGTAATCCGCGGCCAGAAGACCGATAAGGAGAAATTCGCCGGCGCAGTTTCGACCTATACGATCGAAGCCCTGATGCACGACGGGAAAGCACTGCAGTCCGGTACTTCGCACAATTTCGGCGACGGCTTTGCGCGGGCTTTCGGCATGCAGTTTACAGATAAGGACAATCAGCTGAAATACATGCACCAGACCTCCTGGGGCGTTTCGACCCGGCTGATCGGCGGACTCATCATGGTACACGGCGATGACAACGGCCTTGTGCTTCCGCCTGCCGTTGCGCCGACTCAGGTCATGATCATTCCGGTTGCGGCACACAAGCCCGGTGTCATGGAAAAGGCGCAGGAAATCCGCGCACGTCTTGCGGCGCGTTTCTCCGTGAAGCTTGACGATTCGGACAAGTCTCCCGGATACAAGTTTGCCGAGTGCGAGATGCGCGGAATCCCGGTCCGTGTCGAAATCGGACCGAGAGATCTGGAGAACGGGAAGGCAGTTCTCGTACGCCGTGACACCGGCGAAAAGCTGGAGTGTGCGCTGGATACAATCGAGGATACGATCGGCGAACTGCTTCGGACGATTCAGCATGAAATGCTGGAGCGCGCCCGCGCACACCGCGATGCGCATACGAGTTCAGCCGCGAATTATGAGGAACTCCGCGAGATCATCGAGACGAAGCCCGGTTTTGTCAAGGCGATGTGGTGCGGGGACCGTGCCTGCGAAGACAAAATCAAGGAAGATCTCGCTGCGACGAGCCGCTGCATGCCTTTTGTGCAGGAGCAGATTTCCGACGTGTGCGTCTGCTGCGGCAAGCCGGCGAAAAAGATGGTAATCTGGGGCCGGGCATATTGATTTAGCTGCCCGGGGGAGGAACTTTTGTGAGATGCCAGAAATGCGGCGCTTATATCCGGGATGACTCGGTCTTCTGCAATTACTGCGGAGAGCGGGTCATCATCCATGTGCCGAAAAAGGAGGGCGGACTGAAAGAGGAAGCCGTCCGGCCGCGGGATGAGGATTTTGATGTTGCGCCGACGACGCCGAAGGAAGAAGAGGAGCGGAAGCTTCCGCAGAAGCAGCGTCCGTGGGTGATCGGGTTGATCATCCTTGCAGGTGCGGTTTTTGCCGTCTTCGCAGTCCTGGTGTATCAGGTTCAGAAGAAGAACCAGCGGACCATCATCAATCCGCAGACAACCCCGGAGAGTACGCAGGCTTCTACGGCGCGTGAGGAGAGTACAGGCGGTACTTCTTCCGATACGACGGCACCTGCAGAGACAGATTCGGGCGAAGCAGTGGTTTCCGAAGATACCGGGAGTCCGGAAGAGACGCCGGGACAGGAAGCAACGCCTTCGGAGGAATTGACGGAATCCGCCGATTCGGAATCCTCAGGCGGTGATTCGGAACCAGAGGATGAAGGCTCCGATGATGAAAGTCCGGAGGAATCCGGATCCGAATCGCAGGCTGCGGAAGGAGTTGAAATCGAATACGGCGGCATGATTTACCTGATCGCAAACGGCGAGGCAACGCTTCAGAAATGCTACAGCAGCGATGAAGTGATTGAGCTCCCGGATACGATTGAAGGCGCACCGCTTCGGGCCATTGGGGAAGCCGCTTTTGCGAACTGCGACCACCTGATTGCGATCGACGTGCCGGAGGGGGTCGTGAGTTTCGGACCCTATGCTTTCACCTACTGCCGGAACCTGCGCGCCATTGTCATTCCGGATTCGATGACGGATTTCGGAGAGCACTGTTTCGACAACTGCGGCCGCGTGCTCTTCATTGTGACGGAAGGCTCGATCGGCTATCAGACCGCAGTCAACAACGATATTGCCTATGTGCTCGGAGATTCAATTCAGACCGCAAACGATTACGAGTGGGAATAATCCAACGGTGGCCTTCCCGCACTGAAAGTGATTTTATGAAAATTCATTTGCCGGAAAACGTCAGGAATATCATCGCAGTCCTTCAGGCGAACGGATTTGAAGCCTATGCTGTAGGCGGCTGCGTCCGGGATTCAGTGCTCGGCATTGCGCCGAAGGACTGGGATATTACGACAAGCGCCCTCCCCGAAGAGGTGAAGGCGCTTTTTCCGCGCTGCATCGATACCGGGACGAAGCACGGAACCGTCACGGTGATGGTGAAAAAGACCGGTTATGAAGTTACGACTTTCCGGGTGGACGGGGCTTATTCGGATGGGAGGCATCCGGACAGCGTCGAATTTACGGATCGTCTGTCGGAGGACCTTCGGCGCCGGGATTTTACGATCAATGCGATGGCTTACAGCGAGCGGTCGGGACTTGTGGATCTGTACGGCGGCATGGAGGACCTGAGATCCGGTCTGATCCGGGCAGTCGGGGAACCTTCGGAACGCTTCACGGAAGACGCGCTTCGTATTCTCCGCCTCGTGCGTTTTTCGGCGCAGCTCGGGTTTTCGGCGGAGGAGAAGACACTCTCGGCCGCAGAAGCGCTTACCAAAAACCTGCGTCTTGTCTCTTCAGAACGGATCCGCGAGGAATTCATGAAAACGCTGCTGTCGGACCATCCGGAGAAACTTCTGATGCTTCAGGAAATCGGTGCGCTGTCGGTGTTCTTCCCGGAACTTTCCGACGCGCTTTCGGGAGAGGGCGCGGCATATGCGGCTGAGCGGGTCGGAAAGCTTTCGGAGATTCGGGACAGGAGGGAACTTCGCCTGCCGGATCTTTTTGACATCATCCGGAAAGTGCAGCAGCTTCAGCCTGACGAGATCCGGGTTCTCTCGGAAAACCGCCTCCGCGCGCTGAAATACGACAATGAGACGCGGGAGCTGGTACTGTTTCTGATGCGCTATGCAAATGAGCCGCTCCCATCCGATCCCGCAGCACTTCGGGAACTCCTTTCAAAGACCGGAAAAGGGGCTTTTCCGACGCTGTTTGCTTTCCGGGAGATTCACTCCAAAGAAGAGCCCGAAACCGATTTTAAAGCCGTTTTTGAAGCGTTTACGGGCATCATGGATCGCAAAGAGTGCACGTCTGTACAGGAGCTTTCTGTCAGCGGCAACGACCTTCTCTCTCTGGGAATGAAGCCCGGAAAAGCGCTCGGCGAAACCCTGAAAATGCTCCTCCAGAAGGTACTTCTTGATCCGTCGCTGAATACAAGGGAGCAGCTCCTTCTGATTGCGGAAAAACACTTGGCATCGGAGCCGGATACTGGGACCGCTGCCTGTCCTGCCGCATTCCGGAAAACTGCTGATAGCACCTTTTGATATTAATCTGGGATATTCTGTTTAAGAGGTTTGCAAATTGCTGATAATTGAGGAGGAATCATGTTTACCGTCGATTATAAGAAGCTCAGACTGTCTTTTAACGAATTCCACGATGTTTCGGACCAGGATATGCCGGAATACGGAGAATACTGCCTGCTCGAATTGAAAACAGGGGCTTATACCGCAGGCGGCTGGCATCCGTCAGGGGATGGGCATACCGCGGCAGGGAAGTTCATACGCGGAACCGCCGACTCTGTAAATTCGGAAGAGGTGGCAAGATGGCACTCTCTTGAGCGTTATGACCTTACGGATAGCCTTGAAACAGAAAAGGTCAACTGGATCAATCTCGGACCCGAAGAAGAAGGCCGCCGTAATGTTCAGTTTGAGGGGTTTCAGTCGTTTGCAGACAGAAAAAACCCGAAAAAGGAGCAGTTCTGTCTTCTGATTATGAAGGACGGAAGTCTGGCGGCAGGCAGATGGAACAAGTGGCGGCACGAAGCCGGAGGAACATTTATTTATTCGTCGGCGCTGGCGAGCCATAGCTCGGATAAGGTATGGGCGTGGACGCCGCTCAGTTCGGATCAGTTCTTCGAAATGGAGGTGGAACGGGAGAACGAGAAAAAACGCGAAAAGAAACTGAATAAGAACCCTTCCGCCGATCCGGAGCTGTTCAAATACGGAACAGATATCAATGTATATTATGAAAGAGCTTTAGAAAAGCTGCGTGAGGAATTCTATTGGGCTACTCTGCCGATGATGAGGAAACAGACTCCAGTCTGGCAGATCGCGCCTCTTCACGGCAAATATGTTTTCGGTCAGATCAGCAAAAACTATTATGACGATTCGGACGTCGTGACCCCGTGGACAGAGGGCACGACTGCGGACGAGTTCGTCGATTTCCTGTGCCGATATACGCACGATGCCGTCGAACACTCGAATCCGGGAGAGAAATTCAAGTTTGGCACGGACATAAACGTATATCTCGAGAAGGCTTTCGATCACGTAAAGAAGGATTACCGCTGGCTCGATAAAAAGATGCTCGGCAAGACCTGGCAGTATGATATACGGCGCGTCGACGGCGACCTGGAATTCGTCAGAAAATGCTGGAACGAAAGCCGGTATTCCGTGTACGACGTCGAAAGCGCAGAGCGTTTTATCGAGTGTGTGGAATACGACTATCAGAGCGCGGCGCTTCAGGCCAATAAAACCGTGGCAAGCTACGCCCCTTCGTTCGGTTCGATTGAACTGCACGGTTGGTATCTCGAGCGCTATGTTTTCTATAAGCTGGAGTCGGGCGACTACAAAGTGAGCGTAACCGCCGGAGACCGCGTGACCGGCGGCAGCAGGGATTTTTTCATCACCCCGTACTGCTTCGAGGCGAAGACCTACGAGGAATTCCTGAACCGCTATCTGGAAATCGTTCCGGACTATTCGTTCGGGCTCGGCAAA
>CADCPV010000202.1 GCA_902803345.1 uncultured Eubacteriales bacterium
AAACTCTGATACATGTTCTTGACGCTTTCGATGACCGACGGCACCAGAAGGACGATCAGGCCTCCGACCGACACCAGGAAGATCAGGATCGTCAGAAGCACGGAAATCGTATGCTTCAGGTTTTCCTTTTTCATTTTCCGGAAAACGTGTCTTTCAAACACATTGACCAGAGGATTCAGGATATAGGCGAAAATCAGGCCGATGATGACCGGCGAGAACAGGTTGTAAATGCTCTTCAGAAGACTTGTCAGCGCGGAAAAATGCGACAGCAGGATATAAAGCACAACTGCTGAGCAGGTCGCGATGGTATACGCGAGCCAGGGGCGGTCCAAAGATGCCCGGAACCGGTCACGTCTTCTCTGTTTGGTTTGATTATTCATGTTCCCTCTTTTCACCCGGGACATTCTCAGTCCGGATAACGGAAGCGCCGGTTTTTCTGAAGTTCTTCCCGGTACTTCCCGATATAGTATTTTGCCATGGGCAGGCTCTGCTCTGAGAAGTTCCCGCATTCCTCCGGACGCGCGCCGGGGATTTCTCCCTCATAGCCGAGGATGAAATCGCACATTGAAACAACCAGCGGATACACTTCCTCCGAAGACCGGTCGCCGAACATCAGAAGGTAGCAGCCCGTCCGGCAGCCCATCGGTCCGAAATAGACGATGCTGTCCTTTTCAGCGCTGTTCCGAAGGCAGGTCGCGCCGAGATGCTCGATCGTATGAAGCGCCGGCATGTCTACCACAGGTTCCCGGTTCGGCGCGGTAAGCCGCAGGTCAAAAGTGGTCACCACCGTCTCGCCCTGCCGGTCTTTCCGGGATACGTACAGCCCCGGCAGAAGTTTCAGATGATTGATGGTAAAGCTTGCAATCTGTTCCATGAAAAGTCCTTCTTGTGTGTGTTGTCTCTGATTATAACACGAAAACCCGCTTTCGGAAACAGGAAATTTCAGGAAAGCTTTCCGGCTTTTCCGAGAAGGCACATCGCCCCGAAGCCGAAAAGCTCCACAATCACAATCGTTGCGCCGACCGGCGTCGACAAAAGGATCGACAGCAGCACGCCGAAAAGCGCCGACAGGCCGGCGAGGATAACCGAGATGATCGTAACCGACCGGAAGGATCTTGCGACACGCATTGCCGAAAGCGCCGGGAAAATGATCAGCGCGGACACTAAAAGCGAACCGACAAGGCTCATCGCAAGCACAATGATCAGCGCAATCATCACCGCAATCAGCAGGTTCACGGCGGAGGCCTTTGTCCCGACTGCCTTTGCAAAACTCTCGTCAAAGGTGACCGCAAAAATCCGGTTGTAGAACAGGATGAACAGCGCTGCCGTAATCACGGAGAGAATCAGGCAGAAAATCACATCCGAAAGCCCCAGCGTCAGGATCGAAGTCGAACCGAACAGCGTCGAGCAGACATCGCCTGCAAGGTTTGCCGAGGTCGAAAACAGGCTCATCAGAAGATAACCGCCGGCAAGTGCAGAGACCGAAATCATCGCGATCGCCGCATCGCCCTTGATCTTTGTATTCTGCCCGGTCCGAAGCAAAAGCACGGCCGCAAGGACGGTCAGCGGCAGCACGACAACCATGTTGTTTGTGTTTTTCATCAGCGCAAGGAGCCGCGACAGAAAGCCCGAGAAACCTGCAGCATTCTGCACCCCTGCGGACCGAAGAAGCGCCGTAAGCCCGAGCTGCAGGACCGACGCGACGGCAATCGCGCCGAATGCGACATGTGAAAGCCCGTCCCCGATAAAGGAAAAGCGCTTCAGCACGAGCGTCACCCCAAGAAGCGAGGCGCAGAGCGCGACCAGGATCCCGACAATCAGCGCGTAGCGGGCAAAGGGATACTGCAGATAAGTGAAGATCGTTCTCATCCTTCCTCCCTTCTCACATCGGATGCGAGAGCCGGATCGCGCTCTTTGTCTTCTCTTCCCCTAAAAGATGCGGCTTTCCGATTCTCGTCCTGTGATAGTCCTGCACGGTTCCGAAGAACAGTTCCTTTCCGACATGCAGGATATGCGTCGCGTACTGCAGCGCGGACACAATGTCATGCGAAATCATGACAATCGTGGTTCCGTCCTTATTCAGTTCCCGGATCAGGCGGTACATCTCCTCCTGCGCCGAAGGGTCCAGGCCTGCGACCGGCTCATCCAGAAGCAGCATCCGCCGGCTTGCGGATACGGCCCGCGCCAGCATGACGCGCTGTTTCTGCCCGCCGGAAAGCGCCGAGAAGCTCTGGTCCGCAAGGTCCGAAATTCCCATGCGTGCAAGGTTTTCCTGCACAGCCTGCTTCATTTCCCTGGTATAGAAAAAGCGTTTCCCGAGCTGTCCCTGGAATCCCGAGAGCACAATCTCCCGGACCGAAGCCGGGAAGTCACGCTGCAGGTCGCTCTGCTGCGGCAGGTATCCGATCATTTCGGAGCTCAGCCCGTCGCCGTAATGCACTTCTCCGCCCATCGGTTTCTGCAGGCCGAGAATGGTCCGCATCAGCGTCGATTTCCCGGCGCCGTTTTCCCCGACAATGCAGAGATAGTCGCCGTGGCGTACGGTGAAATTCAGATGGGACACGAGCGCCCTGCCCTCATATCCGAGCTGCAGATCAGAGGCATAAAGCTCCGGCTCGCGCTGTTTTTTCTGCTGTTCACTCATAATCATTCCTTTATCGGAGCGCTTCTTTGAGCACACCGAGATTGTCCTCCATAATGCCAAGGTAGTCTGTGCCATGGCTGATTTCGTCTGCTGTCACACTCTGAATCGAGTTCAGTACAAAGATCGGACAGTCAGGGCATTCCGCGGTCTCACAGACCGTTTTGGCAAGCTTTTGGTCCGAGTTTTCGATCACCAGCACACAGGGAAGTGAAAGTTCGCGGAGCTTTTCAGCGAGGAACAATACGGTCTCAAAGCTTGCATCGGACTCCGCGCTGCAGCCCTGGAAAGCTGCATAATAGGAGAGGCCGTAATCATCCACAAGATAACGGAAGGGAAAACGGTCCGCAAGAAGAATGGTTTTCTGCGTACTGTTTTCTATGGCTTCCGTGTATTTTTGGTCCAGTCCGGAAAGTTTTCCGATATAGTTTTCCGCGTTCTTCCGGTAAACTGCTGCATGCTTCTCATCAAGTTCCGCCATGATGTCCGCGATCTTCTCCACAAAAAACTGTGCGTTCCGGAGGGAAAGCCAGACATGTTCATCAAGTTCCGGTACGTCGGTTTCGCCATCCCCGGAGTCCTCTTCTTCTGCCTGCATGCCTTCCCGAAGCTCCTCTTCCTTCGCCTCGGAGCCCAGAAGATCCATCAGGCTGACGGCGCGGATATCCGGATTGACCGGGTTCTTCAAGGCGTCCCGGATCCAGAAGTCCGACTCGCCGCCGACATAAAGCAGAAGGTCGCAGGAAGTAAGCGTCACAAGATCCTGCGCCGATGGCTGGAAGGAATGCAGATCGATACCGCTGTCCGAAAGGATCCGAAGATCCGTCTTTCCGTTCGTGATCTCCCGTGCCCAGTCGTACAGGGGGAAGGTCGCCGCAACGACGGAAAGCGTGATGTTTTCCGGGTCGGAACGCACATCAGGTTCATTGCCGCCCTGTCCGGACGAATTGGCTGTTCTGCCGCAGCCGAAAAGAAAAGCCGCAAGAAGCAGCAGCAGAAGGAACGCGGCAGTCTGTTTTTTGGCCTTCATGCTCCTGCCTCCTGCTCTGCCCGGCAAGCCTCGCAGAGTCCATAGAATACCGTCCGCCGCGGATCGATCAGGAAGCCGTGCTGCTCCGTGATATGCCGCTCGAAGTCCGTGATTTCCCGGCACTGAAGATGCAGGAGTTTTCCGCAGCTTTCACATTTCAGATGATAGCAGAGCACATCATCCGAACCGTCACCGATATATTCGAAACAGGCGCTCTCGCCCTCTCCGAGCTGGTATTTTTTGACCTGTCCCTCGGAAATCAGCCGCTCAAGCTGCCGGTACACAGTCGCGGTTCCGATCTTCTGTCCGCCGAGACGGAAATGCTCGCAGATATCTGCTGCCGTGAAATGCGTCCGCGGATTCTCCGCAAGATATGATAAGAGCTGCTCCCGCTGTTTTGTTTTATACTGACTCTTTTCAGACATGCTTCAAGTCTCCAAAATAAAAATCCGAATTCGAAAATGAAAATCATTTTCGAATTCGGATTATAGTACATCGACCTCTTTCTGTCAAGTGAATTTCGCTTTAGAAGCACTTCTCCTTCCGGACTTTTCTGCACTGCTCAATGTTTCCGCAGTGATAGCAGAGCTCATTCTGGCAGATTCCGTCCTGGTCAAAGAAGGAGCGGATATTCTGCGCCGTTGTTTCCGCGATGTTCTGAAGGGCTTCCTCTGTCAGGAAGGCCTGATGGGAAGTCACGATCACATTCGGAAGGGAAATCAGCCGCGACAGAAGTTCATCGTCCAGGATATGGCCGGAACGGTCCTCAAAGAAGATATCCGCCTCCTCTTCGTAAACATCCAGGCAGGCTGCGCCGACCTTTCGTGCCCGAAGTCCCGAAAGAAGCGCCTCCGCATCGATCAGCCCGCCGCGGGAAGTGTTGAGGATCACGACACCCTTTTTCATCTTCGAGATCGCGTCCTCATTGATCAGATGCTTCGTCTCCTCGGTCAATGGGCAATGCAGGGAAATGATGTCGCTCCGCTCGAAAAGCTCGTCGAGCGATACATATTCGATCCCGCTGTCTGCTTTCGGGAACAGGTCATAGGCGATCACATGCATCCCGAAACCTTTGCAGATATCCATGAAGATGCATCCGATTTTCCCGGTTCCGATGATGCCCGCGGTCTTCCCGTAAAGGTCAAAGCCCGTGAGGCCGTTCAGCGAGAAATTGAAGTCCCGTGTCCGGTTGTAGGCCTTGTGAATCCGCCGGATGGAAGTCAGAAGAAGCGCCGCCGTATGCTCCGCAACCGCATAGGGGGAGTACGCCGGTACATGCACCACATGGACCTTTCCGTAGGCGTGGCGGATATCCACGTTGTTGTAGCCGGCACATCGGAGCGCAATGATTTTGACGCCGTATTCGTACAGCCTGTCGATCACTGCCGCATTCACCGTGTCATTGACAAAAACACAGACCGCATCGCAGCCCCTGGAAAGCTCTGCGGTGTCTTCGGTGAGCTTCGTCTCCAGGAATTTAAACTCGATTCCGTACTGCTCGCCATACTGCTGAAACGAGGGGATGTCATATGTTTTTGTATCGAAAAAAGCAGTTCTGATCATTTCTGTGCCTCCTTCTCCTTTAGACCGTTTTGCCTGATGTCATCCAGTTCCTCTGCGGTTTATTTCAATTGTATTATCCGGCAAACATCATTCCGTCAAAGAGATCGTCGATGGAAATCCCGTTCACGGTTTCCCGCCAGATTGTTTCGTCGTAAATACACTGAACCGAAATCAGCGTACCGTCTTCAGTATATAACAGGACGCGCCGGTCTTCGGGATTCGCGCCGCAGATCGTTACCTGGTCATCCTTCTTAAGCTGGAGTTTTCCGGTTGTCTCCCCGTCCTCAGTCGTGACATCCACCTCAAGGTCCTGAAGCAGGGTCAGGGTGCGGTTCACACTGGGCATATACCAGTATTCGGTCGGCACCGGCATTCCGTCTTCGCCTGCTTCATAACTGCGGTATCCGAAATAGGAACTCAAAAGGTGGATCGGCGTTCCCATCATAAAATGCATCGGATCCGTCAGGATCTCACGCGTCGTATAGCCGGTGCTTTCTTCATCGCCGTAATCGCCCTCGTATTCGGTGAATCCTTCCACGCCCTCGGACCTGCTGCCCACACAGACAGGCGCCGCACCATTGATATTATAAATCACCGTGGTTGCCCATCCGTTGTAATCATCGCAGACTACATACAGGAAATCACCGGCCTCCTGAAGATGCATCTGATAGATTCTGCTGATGGAGATTCCGCTGAAATCAAACTCTTCCGTCGAATCGCCGAGCGTGACCTGCATGATTTCAAACCAGTCCTCATATTCCGAGTTCCAGATCGGACTGACAGCCAGTGTCCTTCCGTCTGAAAGCAGGTACGGCTGCTCTGCTCTTGCCGGGATTTCGGTGATGTACTTTTCAGGTACATTCAGCGCGAGATCCGTGAACAGCGCTTCGTTTCCGGCAAACAGAACATCAATCCGGAAGTTCGAAAAAGCATTGGGCAGGATGTCGCCGGCGTCAAACCAGAAGCTGATCCGGTCATAATCAACCGTGAAGCGCATCTCCTCCGGCTCAATGTCTTCGAAGAAATAATCTGCCTGATTGACTGCATCTTCATTTTCCGTTTCTTTGAGGATATATGCTTCCACCTCTTCGTGGAGCTTCTGGATCAGGCCGTTTGTATCCGAAACGAAATCCGAAAGAGCCAGTTCCTTTCCGGTCTTTGCACTCAGGTTTGTCACAACGGTCTCCCGCCAGGGCCGCATTGTGCCGGCGTAGAAATATTCTTTCTCAACAGCAAAGCTCAGCACCGCGCTGTCGGAACGCGCCAGTTTCAGTGATGTATTATAACTGGACTGAACTCCCTTTGTGCTTTTCGCGGCCGAAAGCAGGTCCTCATGCAGGGATTCAAACTCTTTCCAGTTCTCTAACTTCTTCTTTTCCAGCGTTTCCAGAAGTTCCGGATACAGGGAAAGATCATCGTCGCGCATAAGGCTGATGTCGTCCATTTTCATCTGGCAGAGCGTACGGTAGCTGTCATCCTCCGTTGTTGAATTGTAGCGGGAAGTTTCATACTGGAGAAGATGCAGGACTGTCGGTTTCTCCGCCT
This sequence comes from uncultured Eubacteriales bacterium, assembly GCA_902803345.1. The sequence goes on from CADCPV010000202.1 coordinate 6,780, forward strand.
TCGAAGGCTTTGGCTCGGTCTCCGTTGTCGTTTCGCTTTCGGATTCTGATTCGGTTTCCGTCGTCGTCTCCTCCGGCGTTTCACTTTCCGTTTCTTCCTCGCTTCCGGATTCCGGTGCTTCAGAAGTTTCCTTTTCTGTCTCGGAAAGCGCTTCCGAGACATTCTCGCTCACATCCGAAACCGCCTCCGAGATCCCGGAGGAAATTTCCGATGCCGCACTTGAGAGATCATCCTGTAAACTCGACGCCGCCTTGCTGGCTTCATCCCGGAGCGCGCTGGTCAGTTTCCCGATCACGCAGCCGCTCAGAACCAGTGACAGCGTAAGTACCAGCGCAAGCGCTGCAGTCATCCGTTTTTTCATGAATCAATACCCCCTTTAACAGAATCCTGAAAATTCCTGATTACCTTCCTGTCAGATCTGAACCAAGCGCAGACCTGCACGCAAGAATCCATTTCGCGCGGTCCAGCGGATCCACACCCCGGCGCGGGAATGTCTCCACAACTTCCGGGGGCGCCTTCCGATACTCTAAAAGATGCATTCCGATCCGTCCGTTTCCGGACGTAAGCGAACGGAATTCCACCGGGTAGGACGCACATTCCCGAAGCGGCGCCTCTGCTGTCATTGTAAATCCGCCTTTTTCCATCACAGGCGTTTCGAAACTGCCGTTCATCCTGAGAATCTGTCCGGTTACGCGCCCAAGGTGTTCCTCTTTCGCCGACAGTTCCATCCGCATCCAGGGTTCATACAGGACTTCCCCGGCATTCTGAAGCGCCCGGAGCACCGCGATCGGCGTCGCGACAAAAAAGTCCAGCGGATGCGTGTGTACGTGATGGCTCATGCCACCAACAAGCGTGAACCGGCAGTCCATGACCTCCCACCCGAAGAGTCCCTGCTGCACCGTTTTATACACGCTCTCCCGCACATGCTCCTGATAGCGGTACGGCAGCTCTTTTTCCTTGATTACGGATTCGAACTGAATACCGGAGCCCGGCGGAAGCGGTTCGACCCGAAGTTTCACGATCGCCCAGCAGGGTTTCGGCATCAGGTAGGCTTCCTCACCAAAACCGGTCTCCTGCGGCACAAATACGCCGCCGAGTTTTTCCGGCGTCTACATTTGCCTGTATTCCGATTACAAATTTCCGTCCCATCAGTCTGCCGTACCGGAACTTCGGCCTGATTCCTCTTCCTCTTCCGGAAGTTTCGTGATATGCAGCTTCTCAACGCGCCGCTCATCCATCTCCGTCACTTCAATTTGGAAGCCTTTGAACTCAACCATATCGCCTTCCTTCGGGAAATGCCCCAGATACTCGATCATGAAGCCCCCGGCCGTATTGGATTCGTAGTCAAAGTCTTCTTCCGGAACTCCCAAAAGTTCGCAGAAATCCGAAATATTCATATCGCCGTCAACCATGAAGTCATTCTCTCCGGTTCGGACAACCTCTTCCTCCACGGTATCGGTCTCATCCCAGATATCCCCGACGATTTCCTCTAAGATGTCCTCCATCGAAATCACGCCGAGCGTTCCGCTGTATTCATCTGTAACGATTGCAAGATGCTGCCTCGAGGCTTTCATCGCATCCAGGCACTGCGGCAGTTTCATTGTCCGGTAAACAAAGCAGGCGGGCATCAGAAGGCTGCGGATATCGGTCTTCTCCTCAGCCGCAAGCGCTTTCAGCAGATGATTCAGGTGAATCACGCCGATGATATTGTCGATGCTGTCCTCGTAAACCGGCATCCGGCTGTGCGTGGACTGCAGCACCAGCTCCAGGATTTCCTCCGGATCATCGTCAATCGAGAGCGCCTCCATATCGACGCGTGCCGTCATGACTTCTTCCGCCGAAATATCCGAGAAATCAATCGCGGCAGACAGAAGCTCCGAGCGGTCCGAATCCAGAACGCCTTCATCCTCGGCGGTTTCGATCAGGGACTGCAGTTCCATTGC
>CADCPV010000203.1 GCA_902803345.1 uncultured Eubacteriales bacterium
GACCTGTTCAAAGACGATATCGAGAACTATGACGAACTGATCCGCTACCGCGAAGAATCCGCAAAGAAGAGTGAATTCGAACGCACGGAGCTTGTCAAGGACAAGACCGGCGTTGAGATTAAGGGCCTTAAGGCGATCAACCCTGTGACGAATGAGGAGATTCCGATCTGGATTTCGGACTATGTCCTGATGACCTACGGCACCGGTGCGATCATGGCGGTTCCGGCCCACGACGAACGTGACTGGGACTTTGCGAAGAAATTCGATCTGCCGATTATCGAGGTGGTTGCAGGCGGCAATGTGCAGGAAGCAGCTTATACTTCAACCGAGACCGGCGTTATGGTGAATTCCGGCTTCTTAAACGGCCTTGAAGTTGCGGAAGCCAAGAAGAAAATCACCGAATGGATGGAACAGAACGGCGTCGGAACGCCGAAAACCAATTACAAGCTCCGCGACTGGGTATTCTCGCGCCAGCGCTACTGGGGTGAACCGATCCCGATTATCCACTGTGATCACTGCGGCTTTGTACCGCTTCAGGAATCCGATCTTCCGCTGATTCTGCCGGAAGTCGAATCCTACGAGCCGACCGACAGCGGAGAATCGCCGATCGCGAAAATGACCGACTGGGTCAATGTCACCTGCCCCTGCTGCGGCGGACCCGCAAAGCGCGAAACCGATACGATGCCCCAGTGGGCCGGATCCTCCTGGTATTTCCTCCGCTACTGCGATCCGAAATGCGAAACCGGCATCGCAAGCCCGGAAGCCCTGAAATACTGGATGCCGGTAGACTGGTACAACGGCGGAATGGAGCACACGACGCTGCACCTTCTGTATTCCCGCTTCTGGAACCGCTTCCTCTATGATGAGGGCGTGGTGCCTGTGCCGGAACCGTACAAAAAGCGCACTTCCCACGGCATGATTCTCGGCGAGAACGGCGAGAAGATGAGTAAGTCCCGCGGAAACGTCGTGAATCCGGACGATATCGTGAACGAATTCGGCGCGGATACGCTTCGGACCTACGAAATGTTCATCGGAGCTTTCGAACTCTCGGCCGCCTGGTCGCAGGAAGGCGTTCGGGGCTGCCGGAAGTTTTTGGAACGTGTCTGGAAGCTTCAGGATATGTTGGATCCCGAGGAAGGGTATTCTCCGGCGCTTGAGACGAAACTGCACCAGACGATCAAGAAAGTCAGCTCCGACTTTGAAAACCTGAAGTTCAATACGGCAATTGCCGCGATGATGTCCCTCGTCAATGAGTTCTACCGCGCGGGGAAGGTTACGAAGGGAGAACTTCGGACACTGCTTCTCCTGCTGAACCCGGTAGCGCCGCATATGACCGAGGAAATCTGGGAGCTTCAGGGATATGAGGGCAGGATTTACAATTCTGACTGGCCGGCATACGAAGAAGAAAAAACGATCGAGGACATGATTGACATCGGCATTCAGGTCAACGGCAGAGTGAGAGGAAATGTTAAGATTGCGCGGGATGCGGACAAGGATACCGCCATCGCCGCCGCGAAAGAAGCACTCGGAGACCGCCTGATCGGCAATATCGTAAAGGAAATCTACGTCCCCGGAAGGATTGTCAATATTGTGATTCAAATGCCAAAAGTCTGACTCCTCGGAATGCTTGCATTCCGGTGGAGGAAGGACTTAATGGCATGCCCTGCATGGAGCGCGAAGTGGAGGTTTTTCTCCACGAGAGCGCGGAATGCAGGAGCGTTGTGGGAGCGCATGGCGCGAAGCAACGCGGGATCTGTTTTTGGTGACTATATCATTGTAAAGTAACCATTTCTGTCTTTCATGTGAAAGGATGATTCATGAAAAAAGAAACAACGGAAAACACGGACATCATGGAAGAAGTTGTCACAGCCGAAGCTGAAGCTGCGGAAGCCGCAGTTCCGGAAGAAGCCGTGAAAAAGCCCGCGAAGAAGAAATCTTCGTCAAAGAAGAAATCTGCGAAGAAAACAGAGGAGATTCCTGCAGCGGAGGAAGCTGTCATAGAAGTCCCGGCTGCGGAAATACCTGCGCCGGAGAAGCCTGCTCCGAAGAAAAAGGCACCCGTGAAAAAAGAGGAATTTCCCGAAGAGGAAGAAGAGGAAGAACTGATTTCGGACGAATATACCGAAGATGCGCCTGTCAGGGAAAAAGCCTCCGATTCGTCGAAGTCACAGGATAAGAATGCACTGAGCCCGGAAATGCTCGACAAGCTTGTCGATTACGGCCGTGCGCATAATTCCATCCTGGAAATTGACGATATCAACAATTTCTTCAAGGGCACTCCGCTGTCGCCGGATCAGATCGAGCACATCATCAGCTATCTGGAGCGCAAGAAAATTGACGTCCTTCGGATTATGAATGACGACCTCCTGCTGGATGTGGACCTTCTGGATGATGATCTTCTGGACGGCGATATCGATGAGACGGAGGACATCAACCTTTCGAACCTGGACCTTCTTGAGGGCGTCGGGACCGGCGATCCGGTCCGGATGTACCTGAAGGAAATCGGCATGGTGCCGCTTCTTTCGGCGGATGAGGAGATCGAACTCGCGAAAAAGAAAGCAGACGGCGACGAAGCCGCGAAGCAGCGTCTGATCGAGGCCAACCTGCGACTTGTCGTCAGCATTGCAAAGCGCTATACCGGCCGCGGAATGAGCTTTTTGGACCTGGTTCAGGAGGGTAATCTCGGCCTGATCAAGGGTGTCGAGAAGTTCGATTACACCAAGGGATACAAGCTTTCCACCTACGCAACCTGGTGGATCCGTCAGTCTGTGACCCGCGCATTGGCGGACCAGGCCCGGACGATCCGTGTACCCGTTCACATGGTGGAGACCATCAACAAGATGTCCAAGATGCAGCGGAAACTCACGCTGGAGCTCGGCTATGAGCCTTCTGTCGTGGAGCTTGCCCGCGCACTGGAGCTTCCGGAGTCGAAGGTCATGGAAATCATGCAGATCGCACGGGAACCGGCTTCTCTGGAGACGCCGATCGGCGAAGAGGATGACTCGAACCTCGGCGATTTTGTTGCGGACACCAACACGGTGACGCCCGAAGTCAATGTGGAAAACGTGATGCTTCGGGAAGAGATTGACAACCTTCTGGGCGATCTGAAGGACCGCGAACGTCAGGTTATCATTCTGCGTTTCGGGCTTTTAGACGGCCATCCGAGAACCCTCGAGGAAGTCGGCAAGGAGTTCAGCGTTACGCGTGAGCGCATCCGGCAGATTGAAGCGAAAGCTTTGAGAAAACTCCGGAATCCTGTCCGCTCCAAACGCATCCGCGATTTCCTGCAGTAAGTATTCAGAACATTTTTATAGGACAGCCCCGGGATACGGTGTTTCGGTTTGCCGTATCCCGGGGCTGTTCCCTGAAAACTTCGTGTTGAAGAAACGCACAGTTTGGAGTATAATCACCGCATGGAGGATGAACGTATGCGAATCAGAAAAGCGGAAGAAAAAGACATCCCGATGCTTCTTAGCCTGTTGTCGGAAATTCTGGAGCTGCATGCCCGAATCCGGCCGGACATTTTTATCCCAGGCACGACGAAATATACGGAATCGGAACTGAAAGAGATCCTGAAGGACGAAGACAGACCGATTTTTGCTGCTGTCACGGATGATACGGATGAGATGCTTGGCTATGCGTTCTGTGTGATTCAAAAACCATCCGGATCCCGGAATATCATTCCTTTCGAATCCGTTTACATTGATGATCTCTGCGTGACCGAAAAGGCACGCGGACAGGGAATCGGGAAGAAGCTTTTTGAATATGTATCGGAATATGCCCGTTCACGCGGCTGTTATGAAGTGACGCTGAATGTCTGGGAGGGCAATGACAGTGCCCGGACATTCTATGAGCATCTCGGCATGAAACCCAAGGAAACGCAGATGGAGTTCATCCTCTGAACCGGCACAAAGAACAGGCGGAGTATCACATGGCGGATCAGAAAAGAAATTATCAGAAAGAACTGGACAGGATTCTTACAGGTCTCACGGAATCGGGGCAGGTGCCGCGGCTTCTTCTGCATGCCTGCTGCGCACCCTGTTCTTCCTATGTGCTGGAGTATCTGAGCGATTATTTTGAAATTACGGTTTTTTTCTATAATCCGAATATCGCGCCGGCAGAGGAGTATCTGCACAGGGCGGCGGAAGTCCGGCGGCTGATTAAAGCGCTGAATCCGAAGCATCCGATTCATTTTTTGGAAGGAGAGGATCAGAGAAAGCGTTTTTACGATGCGGCCCGGGGACTTGAAGACGCCCCGGAAGGCGGGGCGCGCTGCGAAAAATGTTTCCGTCTGCGCCTTTTTGAGACAGCGCGGACTGCAAAGGAGCAGGATTTCGACTGGTTTACGACGACACTGACGATCAGCCCGCTGAAGAATGCAGCACTTCTCAATGAAATCGGCGCGGAAGCGGGTGACTATTACGGCATTCCCTTCCTGCCTTCGGATTTCAAGAAGCGGGGCGGCTATCAGCGCTCGATCGAACTTTCCCGTGAATACGGCCTGTACCGCCAGAATTTCTGCGGCTGTATTTTCTCGAAAAAAGCCGCGGAGACAAAGGCCCGCAGTCTGAATCCGTCCCTTTCCGTCCCGGAGTTCTGTGAGCGGACGGCGGCCTATATTGATCTGGACCGGATTCGTCACAATGTACAGTCCGTCCTGAAGAATGCAGGCCGGTCGGAAGGCTTTGTCGCGGTCATCAAGGCGGACGGCTATGGACACGGCGCAGCGGAGACGGCAGCGGCTGTTTCGGACCTTGTGTGGGGCTTTGCGGTTGCGACGGCTGATGAGGCGCTGTCGCTTCGGAAATCAGGCATAACGAAACCGATCCTGGTACTCGGGCGCGTGATGGAAAGCCGCTTTCAGGACATGATCCGCGCGGAAATCCGCATTCCGGTTTTTGAGCCGGAACGCGCGGAAATCCTCTCGAAAACCGCGCTTTCGCTCGGGAAAAATGCGATTGTCCACCTGAAGCTGGATACCGGCATGCACCGCATCGGCTTTCCGGCATCGGCGCAGGGACTTTCCGACGCCCGGAAAATCCTGAGCCTTCCGGGCATCCAGGCGGAGGGCATTTTCACGCACCTTGCGACGGCGGATATGATCGATAATTCTGCTGCGCTTCAGCAGATCGAATCCTTCCGCGCCTTTACAGCGGAGCTTCGGCGGGAAGGATACCGGATCCCGCTTTCACATTACGCAAACAGTGCGGCTTCAATTCTTCTTTGCTGTCAGGATTCGGCGCTGATGCGCGTCGGCATCGCACTGTACGGGCTGAATCCTTCCGACGAATGCGACTACAGCCCGGCGGATCTTCAGCCGGCACTTTCCTGGCGGACGGAGATCAGCTTCATTAAAACGCTTCCCTCAGGTGCACCGATCAGTTACGGCGGAACCTTTGTCAC
>CADCPV010000204.1 GCA_902803345.1 uncultured Eubacteriales bacterium
CCGCAGTCGCCGCATTACGATCCGCAGAGTCTGTCTCTGGGGGTCCCGATTCTCGGGATCTGCTATGGCGCGCAGCTGATGGCAGCTATGGCGGGTGGTGAAGTCGGATCGGCCGAAAACTCCAGCGAATACGGGAAAACGTTCCTTCATGTGAAGGAGCATCCGCTGTTTTTGGGCGTACCGGAAGAAAGCATCTGCTGGATGAGCCATACGGACCGGATTCATATGATTCCGGAAGGCTTTCAGCTTTTGGCGTGGACAGACAAATGCCCCTGCGCCGCAATGGGCGACGATTCGCGGAAACTCTACGGCGTGCAGTTCCATCCGGAAGTGACGCACACCGAGTATGGGAAGCAGATCCTGAAGAACTTCCTTTTCTCCGTCTGCGGCTGCAGCGGAGACTGGGATGCTCTGGACTACGCAGACCGCGCGATCGCAAAATATCGGGCGGAATACGCAGATAAAAAGGTACTTTTAGCGCTCTCAGGCGGTGTGGATTCGTCAGTTGCAGCCCTGCTTCTTCATAAGGCAATCGGGCAGAACCTGACCTGCGTCTTTGTCGATCACGGGCTTCTTCGAAAAGGGGAGGGTGATTTCGTTGAAAAGACTTTCCGCCACGGATTCGGCGTCAATCTGATCCGGGTGAATGCGGGTGACCGCTTCCTCGAAAAGCTTATGGGCGTATGGGAACCCGAAGAAAAGCGGAAGATCATCGGCGCGGAATTCATTCATGTTTTCGAAGAAGAGGCGCGGAAAATCGGTCATGTGCACGCGCTTGCGCAGGGAACGATTTACCCGGATGTCATTGAGAGCGGAAAAGGCGCTTCGGCCGTGATCAAGAGCCACCACAACGTCGGCGGGCTGCCGGATGTGATCTCCTTTGACGAGCTGATTGAGCCTTTGCGGGACTTCTTCAAGGATGAGGTCCGCGCGATCGGAACGATGCTGGGCCTTCCGAAGGAGCTTGTTTTTCGCCAGCCATTCCCCGGTCCGGGCTTAGGTGTGCGGATCGTCGGCGAAATTACCCGGGAAAAGATTCGGATGGTGCAGGAAGCAGACGCGATCTTCCGGGAGGAGATTGATTCCGCAGGGCTTTCGAAAAAGCCGGACCAGTATTTTGCCGCGCTGACGGACACGAGAAGTGTGGGCGTGATGGGCGACGCCAGGACCTATGGATATATTGCGATGCTTCGGGCGGTTTCGACGGATGACTTTATGACGGCGGAATGGAGCAGGCTTCCATATGAGGTTCTGGAGCGCGCAAGCAGCCGGATCACGAATGAAGTTCCCGGCATTTCGCGGGTAGTGTACGATATTTCTTCCAAACCGCCGGCGACGGTGGAACTGGAGTGAATATGTCATGTCGAGCGAAGGCCGCAGGCCGAAGTCGAGACATCCCATACGGGTATCGATAAAGTGATGAGATCCCTCGACTGCGCTCGGGATGACAGACCCTCCACTCGGATGGCAGATCATCTGTTCAGGCTGACACAGAATATAAGGAGAATCTTTCCATGACAAAATATATTTTCGTTACCGGAGGCGTGGTTTCCGGACTCGGAAAAGGCATTACGGCAGCATCTCTCGGGCGGCTTCTGAAGGCGCGCGGTTTGAAGGTCGCTTCCCAGAAGCTTGACCCCTATATCAACGTGGATCCGGGCACGATGAGCCCCTACCAGCACGGAGAAGTCTATGTGACAGAGGACGGCGCGGAGACGGACCTTGATCTCGGGCATTATGAGCGCTTCATCGATGAGGACCTGAATAAGTACTCCAACCTGACGACAGGAAAGGTTTACTGGAATGTACTGAACAAGGAACGCCGCGGCGAGTACCTCGGATCGACGGTCCAGGTGATCCCGCATATCACAAACGAAATCAAGGAATTTGTCTACAGTGTCGGAAAGAAGACGAACGCGGACGTCGTGATTACTGAGATCGGCGGTACGATCGGCGATATCGAGTCGCAGCCCTTTATCGAGGCGGTGCGCCAGATTTCACTGGAGATCGGGCGGGAAAACAGCCTTTTTATTCATGTGACTTTGGTACCCTATCTGCATGGTTCGGAAGAACACAAATCCAAACCCACCCAGCACTCGGTCAAGGAGCTTCTGGGCATGGGCATCAATCCGAACATTATCGTCCTCCGCTGCGACCGGCCGCTGGAGGAATCCATTTTCCAGAAGATCGCGCTGTTCTGCAATGTCAAGCCGGACTGCGTCATCGAAAACATCACGCTTCCGAACCTTTATGAGGCTCCGCTGATGCTCGAGAAGAGCCATTTCTCGGAGGTCGTGTGCCGGGAGCTCGGGATTGAAGCGCCGGAACCGGACCTTAATGAGTGGCAGGAAATGGTGGACCGCATCAACGGCGCCCGGACGCACTGTGTCGAAATCGGGCTGGTCGGCAAATATGTCGGCCTTCATGACGCCTATCTTTCGGTTGCGGAAGCCCTGCACCATGCGGGCTTCTATCACAACGTCCACATCAATATCCACTGGATCGATTCTGAAGAAATCCGCGAGGACAATGTCGCAGAGATACTTTCCGGCCTGCACGGAATCATTGTTCCGGGCGGCTTCGGATCGCGCGGCATCGAGGGCATGATCCTTGCGGCAAACTACGCGAGAGAGCATGAAATTCCGTATTTTGGCATCTGCCTCGGCATGCAGATTGCAGTGATTGAATTTGCCCGGAATGTCGCCGGAATCCCTGACGCGAACTCGGGTGAATTCAACGAACAGTGCAGAAACAAGGTGATCGATTTCATGCCCGGACAGAGTGATCTCATAGACAAAGGCGGCACGCTCCGTCTCGGAGCCTATCCCTGCGTGATCCAGCCCGGCACGACGATGGAGCGCTGCTACGGACAGCCGGAGATCAGCGAACGCCACCGCCACCGCTATGAATTCAACAACGATTACCGGGAGAAGCTTGCGGAATGCGGACTCCGCTTAAGCGGAATCTCGCCGGACGACAAACTGGTCGAGACGGTGGAACTGACGGAACAGGCCTTCTTTGTCGGCGTCCAGTATCATCCGGAATTCAAGAGCCGCCCCAACAAACCGCATCCTTTGTTCAAGGGCTTTGTCGGTGCGGCGGCTGACCTTGCGGCGGAAGCGCTCGCAAAAGACGCAGAATAAAGAAAAAACGGAGAAACAGAGGCATCAGGATGCTGTCAGGACCGGACAGGAAAATCATACTGGAGAACGGAGAGGAGTACCTCGGGTACTCCTTTGGTTCGTGTGAAGAAAAGGTGCTGGAGATCGTTTTCAACAC
>CADCPV010000205.1 GCA_902803345.1 uncultured Eubacteriales bacterium
CTGACAAAGGGGTCTGTTGTTGTCTATGAGTCTACCGTCTATCCCGGGGTTACGGAGAATATCTGTGTCCCGATTCTTGAAGAGGAATCGGGACTTTGCTGTGGCAGGGATTTTAAAATCGGATACAGTCCGGAGCGAATCAATCCGGGGGACAGGGTGCACACCCTGACCCGCATCAGAAAAATCGTATCCGGAATGGATGAGGAGACCTGTGAACTGATCAGGAAGGGCTATGACGTCATCATCGAAGCCGGGACATGTCCTGTGAGCAAGATTAAAACCGCAGAAGCCGTCAAGATTGCCGAAAACAGTCAGAGAGACATCAATATTGCTTTTATGAATGAACTGGCCATGGTGTTCGACCGCATGGGGATCGATACAAACGAAGTCGTAGACGGCATGAACACGAAATGGAACGCCCTCGGATTCAAACCCGGTCTTGTAGGCGGCCATTGCATCGGCGTTGATCCGTACTACTTCATCTATGAGGCGGAACAGCTCGGGTACCACAGCAAGATCATCCAGAACGGCAGGATGGTCAACGACGGGATGGGTGCATATATTGCGGATAAAACGGTAAGAAAAATGATCGAAACAGGCCTGGCACCCAGAAAATGCAGAGTGGTGATCCTGGGCATGACTTTTAAGGAAAACTGCCCGGATGTGAGAAACAGCAGAGTAAACGACATTGTGAAAACACTGCGGGAATACGGAATCAGCCCAACGGTTGTGGATCCATGGGCAAACCGCGAAGAGGCGAGGAAAGAATACGGTGTGGAGCTGACAGCCCTGGAAGATGTCAGGGATGCTGACTGCGTGATCCTGGCGGTTGCACATCGGCAGTTCCAGCAGCTCGGTGTGGGCGGGCTGAAAACACTCTAGGGAGACAGGCAGACGAAGATTCTGATCGACGTAAAAGGTGTGTTTGATCTGAATCAGCTGAAAAAGACAGACATCAGATGGTGGCGTCTCTGAGAGGCCCGGACAACGGATGAATCATGAAGAGGATAAGTGGAAAATGAGCATGCAGCCCGGCCTTTACAGCCAACAGAATTATGATAAATTCGCAGAAGAATGGTACGATACGGTACTTTGTGAGGCTAAAAAATGGTGCCGTAATGATGAGGCAGCCCATCTTCTGACGAAAGCAGTCCTGAATGACTGCCGGCATAGATTTGCAGCGAAAAAGCCACCGTCTGATCCGGAATACTATCTCAAAGCGCAGGTCTGTCTGGTCTACAGCATGACGGGACAGAAGATCGAAAGACTGAAAAACTATATACAGGATCACCCGTTTACGGAAGAGAGTCAGGATTCGGAAATCACAGACGATTCAGAAGCCGCAGCGGAAACGGAACCGCTTCCGGATCCGGATGCCGGCGGAACGACAGAATTTGAAAAGGTACTGCTTTCGGATGAACACAGCGAGGAGGAAACACCCCGCGCTGAAGAAAAGCCCGATCTGATGCCTCAGGGAAAACCGGACACCTTCTTCGATCCGGTCCGGACAGAAATGTGGAGTCCTGAGGGCGGAAATAACCCGCATATTATTGAGAAAATCGTTATTGAAGACGACGATGCGGATGAGGAAGAACGTTCTGTCGGACTCTCGTTTCTCAATACGATTCTGTTTCTCATGACAGCAGCATCAACTGTTTTCTTTTTCTATGAAACCGGTGCGATACAATTCTTACTTCGATAAGGGACGGATCATTATGGGAGCACTTGACCGAAAAAACGTGAAGAAGACTTTTGGGTATTATAAAGCATCTGATGTGGACCGTTATCTGGACGCCGCAGAAGAAGCCGTTTCCGGCTGGAGCGGACAGAAAAGAGAACTCACTCAGGAGCTTAAAAGAACCAGGAGCGAAGTGGAAACGATGAAAAACGCCGCGGCTCAGATTGCCGCGGAGCTGGAGGAGTCCAGGGATTCCGTCCGTCTTTTGAGTGAGCGAAGCGGCGAACTGGATCTGCTGCAGAAACAGTACGAGACCCTGTCCGCCAGGAATGAACAGCTTGAGGACCGGAACAGGGAACTCATGCAGAAGCTGGGGGAACAGCTGGAGGAAGTCCGAAACCTGAGCCGGAAGCTGGAAGACAGCAGAATGGAGATGGAAAGTGTCAGGACCGAACTGGAGATCGCGAATTCTCAGACTGCGATTCTGGGCAATCGTGTTGCCAGACAGCAGAAAGAACTTGAGGAGAGGGAGCGTCTGCTTCA
>CADCPV010000206.1 GCA_902803345.1 uncultured Eubacteriales bacterium
AGGCCAGCCGCGCGTCTGAAGAGGAGTACATTCCTCCGCATACAAAAGCTCCCGGCGTCAAAGCACCGGGAGCCATTCCAACACTTCCCGCGAAGCAGGATTCGGCACCTCTGCGGGGACAAAACCGACGGCATCCGGGATCACCCCGGATCAGAATCCCTCGGCGCGGTTGAGGAGTTCCGCCTCATCCATGAGCAGGTCGCCGACAACGTAGCCGCTGCGGGTGATGCCGACGACATCGGTGCCGTCTGCGGAGAAGACAGTTTCGGTGAAAATCTGCGATGACTGCATGGAGAACAGGAGGTCGCCGGTGGCGGTTTCGTAGACATCAATCATGGTCGTGTCGTCCCGGAGGCCGGCAAATATGCTGCCGTCGGGATTCATTGCAAAGGAGATGTAGACATAGTCACCGTTGATGATCATGTCGGTGTCCTGCTTTTCCAGGTCATAGATCAGGATCCGGCCCGAATAAAGGTCGCTCGCGATCAGTTTGCCATGCGAAATCAGGATCGTGGAGATCTTGTTGTCCAGCTGCGCAATCATCTGCAAAAGTTCGCCGTCACTGCCCTCGGAGGTGTCGAAAACCTCGATCACGCCGTCCGGATAGCCGAGCGCCGCGGTCTTTCCGTCGGAGGAAATGTGCAGGGAAGCCGCGAGCTCCGCGCCCTGATAGATCGTGGAGGCCAGGAAGCCCTCTGTCAGCTCGTGCCGGCTCTGGAGAATCACACTGCCTTCGGTTACGGTCCCGGGCTGTCCGTCACGGTACAGTTCTTTTTCGTAGTCGTCACATCTCTTTACGGTTGCACTTGCTTCCGTACTGTAAAGCCACGCGGAGCCATCGTTTCTGGAAATAAAAATCTTGTCTGAAAGCGGAACGACATTGTCATAGGGAACTGTGCCTTCCGACTCGTCATAGCGGATCAGGGCACCGGTTTCCGCATCAATCAGTATGAGGTCCTTATCCGTAACCAAAAGGCATTTTCCGTCTGCTGAATAGGTCACCTCCGGCACATACATCGAATCCGCGAAATTTCCGGAATAGTGCAGTTCCGCAGTCCGGGAGTCCATCACATAGAGCACATGGTTGTCGACAAAAGCCATCTCCGATCCGTCCGGTGAGAAGGCAATATTGCTGAAACTGTGGCCCTGATCACTCTCAATCGTATAGAAATACAGGAGCTTGCCGCTGTCCGTATCCCAGGCCGCGAAGAAACCGAAATATGAAACGCAGGCGGCGATCGATGCATCCGGCGACAGGTAGAAGGTTTCCGAAAAAGCTGCCGGCATATCCTCTAAAAGGCAGATACGATTGCCGGCGGAGTCGATGATGATCACGCCGGTGCTGCCGTCGCGGCCGCCGATCAGGATCTTATTGCCATCCCGGGAGACAGCTGCCGAAGTACCGGTGTAATCATCGGTACTGAGCGTCATCATTTCCGAAATCGGCCGTCCGGAAAGCTTCGTCAGAATATTGTTGTCCGGATCATAGCCCGCCTGCTGGTCGCCGATCGTATAAATCACCTTCTTTGTGCCGTCCGGGCGGATGCGGATGAATTCCGCCATATCCTGGATCAGCAGGTCATCGGATTTCCCGAGGAAGAAGGCATTCGCGATCATATAGTCCTGATCATCTTTACTGGTATATCGGAAAGCCTCCGAACCGTCTTCCGTGTTCCAGACCGTCACAGAACGGGCATTCTCGGTCTGCGCCATGAACTTCGAGCCGTCTGACGAAAAGCTGAGGCCATTGATCATCTTGTCGCTTACCGAAACCTGATAAAGAATCCGGTTATTCTCTATGTCGGCGACTACCGCAGAATTGTTGTTCGCAGCGCCGGCGGCCAGCTTTCCGTCGGGGGAGGGCACCATATTGAGCATGCGGATATTCTGGTTGTGGAAACTGGAGACCGGTGTGTAGGGCGCCGTGTAGAGGGCCTTCCGCATCAGGGAAAGGATCTCTTCCCGCCGCATAGCCCCATTGCTGCTGCTGATTTCAAGTGCTTTTAGAAGCTCCTTTACCGCATCCGGCTTCTCGCCGGAACGAACAGATGCTTCGGCTTTCTTGAGGAGCTCACCGATATTGTTTTCAGCAGCTTCAAGGCGTTTTTCTTCGGCAATGCTTTCCTGTTCCGCCGCAATACTCTCCTGCTCGGCAGCGATGCTTTCCTGCTCGGAGGCGCGGATCCGCTCTTCCTCCGCACGGCTCGCTTCAGCCGCCGCCTGCGCCTTGAAAGCCTCATTCCGCTTGTAGCTTGCATAGAGGAATGCTGATGCGGCGCCAAGAACAGCGAGTCCCGCAGCCGATGCGATCAGCACAGTCCGGATCTTCCGCTGGCGGGCACGGCGCCGGAGGTCGTCGTAGCTCACCGAAAGCATCGGCGCCAGGATCCGAAGCTTCTCGCCATTCAGTTTCTTTACGGCAGCCGAGTGGCTTTCGGAGACGATATTCGCGGCGAGTGGTTCCACCTGCATGATGCCCTGCGCTGTCTGAAGCGTCCGAAGCTGCGGCGGAAAACTTGTGTCCGGCGTTCCGTCTGCGAGCACTGCCAGAATCCGGTCGCGCCGCCCGAGAGAGATAAAGTAATCGATCTCGCGCATGCACCAGTTGGACTGCAGAAGCGCCGGCGTACAGATCACAATCAGCCACTCGGAGCCCCGGAGGGCTGTTTCGATATTCTCCGAAAGGCTGACCGCAAGCGGCAGTTCTTCCTCATCGCGGAAGACCTTGCCCATCTTCTTTTTGCCGCTCACTTTCTGCACGGCCGCCGGGATATGGTAGGTCTCAATCAGCGTGTGCAGTTTTTTGGCAACCGCCTTGTCCAAAGGCAGGTGTCGGTAGCTGATAAACGCATCGTACATATATTCCGCCATGGTTCTGTCCTCCAAAAAGCCGAAGTGACGGGCAGGAGCATACTGCCCTGTGAGTCACAGCCGGGATCAATCCTCTTCTTCCCAGTCGAGCCGGTAGATCCGCAGTCCGTCAAATTTCTTGATCAGACGGAGCATGCAGACCATCGGCTTCCAGTCCTTGTCCTGCTCTTCTTCCGGAAGGATCTGGTAATGCGCAAAGACTTCCTCCTCCGAAGGGTCGCCGTTCATCGCGAGCTTGTGTGTCCGAAGCTGCTCCCGGAGCGCCTTTCTCATGGACTTTTCCTCTTCTTCGGAAAGGCCTTCGGGAAGCGGAAGCGTCTCGTAGTCATCTGCGGCGATCCAGCCCATGGCCCGGTGCTCCCGCACCCAGCGCTCATGCTCCATCGGGGCAATGGTCTCTATTTCCTCAAGCGTGAAGCTCCGGATCATCTCGTAATCCACCGGACGGTCCGTGTAGAAGCAGCCGAGCACATTCAGATAGCGGCCGAAATTCTTGGCCTGGTTGATATTGGAAAGCTTGTACTCGAGCGACATCCGCTCAAAATCCTCCTCAAGCGTCTTCGCATCCACTTCATCCTCGCGGTCCATGTAGTTGTAGCGGCCGTTTAACGCCACTGCGAAGTCATAGAGGTGGAGGAAGTTGCTTTCGGAAAGATAAACATGCTTTTTCGCGCGGTCGTATCTGCGGGTGTCCGGCCGGACCGTAAGCGGGCACAGGGAAGTATCCACGATCTTCTCGATATCCCGCGTGAAGCGCTGCTCCTTCTCCGCCATATCCGAATAGGCTTTCAGCCGCGGTGCCGGACCCTCTTCGCCGCCCTGTTCCCAGGCGCTATAACGTTTTTTGAAGCGGTCGATTTTTTCCTGCTCTTCGCTATCATAATAGTAGACGGCGCGGATCCGGTTGCCTGAGAAATCAAAATCCGCCGCCATTGGATGCAGCTCTGTTCTGGAATTCCGCCCGTAGGCGATACGGTCCCAGCACTGCAGCTCGTCACAGAGCATCAGAAGCCAGGCCAGAGGATGCCGGTCCATCCGAAGCGGTTCCTTCCGCTTTTCGGGGTCTTTGTAGAAGGAAACCGAGAACTTGTACAGGCTGTTGTGCAGAAGAATCGCCGAGAGCGCGTCGATATGCACTGTGGTCAGCGCAGACACCCCGAGGGCAGACACGAGCTCCCGGTAGAGCCGTGCGGCGCTGAAGTACGCATGGTCCATGTAATAGCCGAAATGCTCCGGCGACACGGGCTTGTCCGAAATCACATGCTGGATATAGTCCTCCGAAAAGCCGTAGGCTGTGCCCAGTTTCAGCCGGATATCATGTGCCAGGATCTCCTCGACGCTGTCAAAGTCCTGACCGTACAGATCCAGGAAATGCGCCTTTTCCTCCGCGCTGAGCCGGATCAGGCCCTGGAGGTCATGATAGGCAAGATACAGGCTGCCCTTTCCGCGTTCCTTCCGGTCCACTTCGAAATATGAAATCACCTGCTCGAACGGAAGCTCGAAGGGATAGCCGATATCGTGGAACAGCGAGGTCACGCCCCAATAAGCGAGGAACATGTTCGCAGCCCTTCTCTCCTCTTCCTTCCCGCCGTCCGGGTTGTAGCCGTAGTACCACATGAAGGCCCGGCGGTAGTTTTCGTTGCATTCGTACAGTGCGAGGCCGAGCGTGAACACATAGACCGAATGCGAATAGTGATCCCGGTGCTTCATAAGAAGCGAGGAACCGTTCGACTCAAATTCGGACAGAAGCTCCACCATCCGCTTGGACTTCCCATAGCGCCCGAAAAACATCTCCAGAAAACAGAAATACACATTGTAGGCGTCCTCTGCCGTCCCGGAGTCGATAAATCGCCCGAGTTCCAGCTCAAGGCACAGGCGGTTCGTATCCATCTCCATGTTGTAGGGAACCTGGTTGTCTGAAGCACTTGCTCCGAGAAGCTTTCCCGTAACGCGCTCTTCTTCGGTCTTCTGTGAATCAAACAGCAGCTCTTCACAGCGTTCCCGAAGGAAGCGAAGCGCCGAATTTTTCAGCGTAAAACCATCTGAAAGGCCCGGTTCCGCCGGGGGCTGCATCGGTCCGAGTTCCCGCCCGAAACGGATCCTGTTTTTCTCCTGCATTTCCAAAAAAGCTGTATAAGCCATCTCCTGTGCTCCTTTTCCTTACTTGATTTCACTATAACAGAAAAGGAGCCGCTTTTCAACCGGCTCCCTCAAAACTTATCAATAAAACCGTGCGCGGCCCTTCGAACAGACACTTCCAAGCGTTACCGTTCCAGTTAACTCAACCAAGGCACCCTCGCGTCACATGAAAAAATCTGCTTAGTGCTGCTTTGTCCCCA
>CADCPV010000207.1 GCA_902803345.1 uncultured Eubacteriales bacterium
CTACTTTTTATAATATATCAGCAGAAAGCTCAAAAAAGAGCTGACCGTGTGGATCAGCTCAGTTGCAAAACTATTCAGCTTGTCCTGCATTCTATGTACATGGCAGTGTACGACATAGTAATTGATTTTCTGTACTTCTCAAATCAATTACTAAGTTGTACACAGCCAAAATCTTTATAGTCAGCCGCACTCATTGTTGACAAGAATGATTAGAATGACTATAATGATGATTAGGAAAAGGAGGTTCTATATGATAAACCGAATTGAAAGCGATACTTTGGAATTCAAATCTGAAATTGTGAGTGACATTTGCAAAGAAATCATTGCTTTTGCCAACACCCGCGGCGGAGAGCTTTTGATCGGAGTGGCGGATGACGGTACTGTCACCGGACTTTCTGATGCCGACGATATCCTGCTTCAGATAAAAAATATGGTACGCGACTCCATCAAGCCGGACCTTACTATGTTTGTCCGTTACGAAGTCCATACGATAGAAGAAAAAGAAATCGTCTCTGTCACGATCCAAAAAGGCACGGATCGCCCGTACTATCTTGCAGCAAAGGGCCTGAAACCAAGCGGCGTTTACGTGCGCCATGGGTCTTCCAGTGATCCTTCCACGGACACTGCAATCCGTCAAATGATCAGGGAAACCGATGGAGATCGGTTTGAAGATATGCGTTCCATGGAGCAGGCGCTGACTTTTGCTGAAGCTGAGGCGGAATTTAAAAAAAGGGATATCGCTTTTGGAGCCGCTCAGAGGCAAACGCTGGGGCTGGTGTCAACTGATGGCGTATACTCCAATCTTGGATATCTGCTCTCCGATCAATGCCCTGGCATGATTAAGGCAGCGACTTTTTCAGGCCTGAACAAAAAAGAATTTCAGGATCGCAGGGAATTCAGTGGTTCTCTGTTTCGGCAGATGGAGGAACTCTATACATATCTGGAGCTGCGAAATCAGATAAAAGCAACATTTGATGGGCTTTATCGCAAGGATAAACGGGACTATCCGGAAGAGGCTTTGCGGGAAGCAATGCTGAACGCTATTGTCCATCGGGACTATTCCTTCAGTGCCAGTACACTTGTCAGCGTCTATGCTGACCGATTGGAGTTTGTTTCGATCGGAGGCCTTCTTGAAGGGGTAGCAATCGATGATATCATGCTGGGCCTTTCCGTCTGCCGGAACCCGAAGCTCGCAGCTGTCTTCTACCGCCTGAATCTGATTGAAGCCTATGGCACAGGTATGCAGAAGATCATGGAAGCTTATAGGGACTGCAGTCGAAAACCGAGTATTGAGGTTACAAACAATGCATTTAAAATCTCTTTGCCGAATATGAATATTGATTATGAAGCAGAGACAGCTTCCGGTTCTGAGCAGAAAATTCTGTCATACTTGAAAAATCATGAATTCATTACACGTTCCGAAGTCGACAATCTTCTGAACGTCAGTCAATCAACATCCAGCCGAATTATAAAAAGAATGATTCAGGAAAGACTGATTAGTCAGGAAGGCAGCGGGAGAAGAATAAAATACCGAAAAAACTGACAGGTATCCCGCTGTATTGAGCTCACAGCAATCCGCCAATGACGAAAGTGTTCCACAGCCGATCCAGCCAGAAACGGCAGGAAAATTCGGCAAAGGCAAGCCTCATAACAGTCGTGTGAGGCTTCACAATTTATCATAAATAGGTTTGACAAGAACAGATTATTGAGGTATATGCGCTATGCTGAACAAAGACATAACTATGTCTTTACCATGGATTTGAGCTTTATGACGGAAAGAATTCTTCTGTTTTGGAGGCATAATAAACGATGGCTGTCAATCAATTGTTATGGATTTGGATACTGCTAAAAAGAATAGCGGCTCCGTTATTCATATTTTTGCTGTTTGACATTTCTCGAATACTGGCAATTACAATGGATTGCAGCAAAAAAGTTAGAGTAATACTTATTGTTGTTTCTGCTGTTTTGTTTTTGCTGTTTGGGATTGCGGTATTAAGAATGATGGATCCGCTTCAGATGTTATAAGGGGTGAATATGGACAGTCGTTTCCTTGAACTATTATGGAAAGAGTTTACATTAATTTTCTCATACTCCATAATACCTTTGGTGATCTTTATCGTTTTTGACACTTTCAGGCTGCTTGCAATTGAAGCAAAAAAAGGGGAAAAAAGAAGAACGCTTTTCACTATACTGGCAATAGTATTTTTTGTATGTTTTATAATATCTGTTTTTGGAATGCTGGCAATAGACGTATCCTTAAAACTAAATCAGAAATGATCCTGACCCAGAGATAACTATGCGAACTAACTCCTTACCTGTCCTGCGGCGCCCACTATCTTGGGACCAGATAGTGCGAGTGTCTGAAAACTGGGGACTACACTAATTCGTGTGTCCACACTTACGGGTACATTATTGAAAAAGATAAGTGAACTACCCGGTTATTCAATAGCCGAGTAGTTCACATTCAAATTGTGGCGAAAGCCGCTTCAGCCGAACGCTGTCATAATGTATTAGAAGGCCCGACAGATATGTTGAGATCGTCTTCTTCGGGCAGCCGAATCTCTGTGGTTTTCGTCTTGGAGTCCGGGCTCTTCCCCCTCGCTTTTACGGCGTTCTCGGCATTCCCATAGATTACGGCGAGACTGGCGCCGCCCTTGATCAGAGCGTCTGCTATGCCGACAGCACCTTCACTCTTAACCATCTGTTTGAATGCCTTGCTGGCCCTGAGTTTTTTTACCTGAGCGTTCAGGTTCTCATCTTCCATCAATTTCTGCTGCTGACTTGCCGGCACTCGTTTTTCATCTTTCTGAACGAGAAGTCTCTGTGCGCAGATCGCCCGAGCTGCAATTTCCTCAGCATTTTCAGCGAGCCAGTTCTTTTTTCTGCGATTCTGCAGCACTTGACGCTGAGCATCATATAAAACGGAATCCGCCGGCTCAGCCAGCCTGAGTTTCCGGCCCAGCTTGTTCAGCTGTTCCAGCGTTTTCATAGAGGAATTGAAACGCTCAGTCCCGGCGTCGTGAACAAATCCCTTTTTGCCGTCTTTGGTCTTGAGACGGCCATACGAATAACATCCCTCTCTGGCGTTTTTGAAGAGTTCCTCCACATCAGTGCTCTCTACTGTTTTCCGTTCTTCTTCATCCAGGTCTGCAGGCGTATTGCCATTCAGCATATCCAGTTTCGCGTAGAACAGCCGTAGGTTTTTCGTCATGACGTTATGTTCGTTGGTATTCTTCTTGCTCAGGAAAGCGCCTTCCTTCACTTTCGTCAGTGTAGCATACTCATCAGAGAGACTTTTTTGAAGCTCCTGTGCCTCTTTATCCTTGAGGTTCCGTTTTACCACATTATTTTTGAGTTCTGTATAGAACTCCAGGAGCGCTTTTCCTTCCTTTTCCTCGAGTTTTTCCGGTGCGCAGATTTGTTTGATATCCCGGCAGGTCTGCAGGGCGGCATCTTCAAAAATGACTTTCTCTTCGTCCGTTTCAGGGATCTCACGGATCGTATCCTTCATACGGCGGAGAACGTGGTCCAGTCTCAGTTCACCGTTTTTATTCTCTGTGCACAGCTTCCCCTGGGGATTGACCGTTTTTCTCCAGTCCTTACCCCGAAGCTTTTCCGCAACCGACACCGGATCTTCCCTGTTTCCGGGCAGAATCATCATAAGCTGCGCGGCGCGGCTGAGCTTTTCCAGACGGTCGGGATCATTTTCCGGGGCGCTTTCCCTGAAGTGCCCCATCACGGATTTCTCCTCGGAGAGATCTGTAAGTTTCATCAGATCCTCCGAGATGGTGTCCAGGCCTTTTCCATCGGCAAAATACCCGGGATCCGAAAGATATATCGGCAGATTTCTCGGATTGCTGAGTGTTGAAAGCGCTTTCCGGATATAAGGTTGCTGCTGATTGCTTTTCAAAGAATCCCAGAAAACACGCAGGCGGTTCGAAAGATCCTTACACATGATCAGGGCATACAGTTTGTTCTCATCTGTAGGATTGGATCTCACCCCAAATTCCGTATAAATACTACGTAAATGCTCACCTGCAATATTTTCCCCGGGCGGTATCAGGTCCTGCCAGGGGCCGCCGAAGTTATCGTTATTGGTCAGAAAAGCCCGGATCTCTTTTTCCGGTTTCTCTTTCAGTTCTTTGAGAGTCGAATCAAACTCCGCTTCCCCGAATTTATCGATCCACTCCTTTTTGATATTGTTTTTCAGAATCCGGTTGCGGTCCTTTTCGGGAAGTGCGTTCAATTTTCTGACAATCGTTGAAAGCGGAAGTCTCTTTACACCGGGGTTTGCCATATTGCGGTCCTGCCTTTCTTAATTAATTTGCTCTTTTTTTGCAGTATACTATATGATGTCCAACAAATGTCCAACAGCTTCTCCCGTTTTTTGGGACATTCAGGCGCTTTCATCTCGGCAATTGAATGACCGAGAATTCCCGCTAAATGTTTTAAAAAGATCAGTATAATTGGCCGGTTTTTGATGGACATTTGTTGGACAGGACGGTTTATGATACAAAAAAACAATCAGCATTCTTCGATTATTTATCGAAAAGTGCCGTTATTTCGAAACAGAAAGGAATCACCGATATGCCAAGACCAGATATAACATCCCGCAGAGCAGCAGCTCATTTTGCCTATTCATCGATCCATATGGGTCGTGATGTCGAACAGACAGCGGAATTTATCAATCACCTCAATTCAACGCTGGAAAATATGAAGGCCAATAACGCGCACCGGGCAAGAAGGAACAGTCCCGAAAGACAGAACTACGAGGCGCTGAATCAGCTGTATCAGGAAAGCCTGGCTTTCCACCGCAGCCTGAATGAAGCTGAAGCTTCTTACAGTAGAAACAACCAGACTCCAGACAGAATCATTCGTGATATGTCTTCTTCCTATGAACGGTTCAATAACCAGTTCCGGATATTCCGGCAGGCTCATCCGAACTTACTGCAGCAGGTTTATACGGACACGCAGATCCCGAACTACAATTTTGGCGAGATCTGGGACAACATGAGCTGCGATTACGGCGCAGAGGTTCTTACCCGGATGAACCAGCCGGGAGACCCGTTTATACAGATAAAGGAAGAAGAAAAAAATTTCAGCGGACCCGGTGCCACAGCTCAGATGATCGGTTCCTACCTCAGCCTCGAGGGCGAACGGCAGGAATATGAAAATATCACCGGTTTCATCAACAGCCTGGACGAAAAGAGCGAGGATCTGAATAACCAGCTTGCGGATCTTCAGAAGCAGAAGAAGGATGCTCAGGACCGAAATCAACCGTTAAGTGAAAAAGAGACAGAGGAAATAGACGATGCGGAACAGAAGATCCGTACACATTTGTGGCAGCTTTCCGGTCTTCGAACCGCCGCTTATGAATTCCGTCAAAGCTGCATTGATGCAGGAGATCTCTATGATGCAGGAGAACTGGACAGTATCAATGCAAAGATTACGGAAGCAGAAACCGCTGCCGGTAAGCTGGAAGAAGCGATTCAAAAATACCGGGAAGACTATCCGGATGATCTGAATCAGCTCACAAATGAGGAGGGCAAAAAGTTCCTTCAGCAGTGGGATTCCCGCATCTATGAGGGCGGAACCTTCGACAAAGCGCTCAGCGAAAAGAGAACCGGCCGCCCTAACGGCTATAGCGACTGGCCAGGCTTTATAAATTTCAATATCAACCAGAACTACCATGATGACGAACTGGATTTGGCCCGTACGACGCTCTCGAGAACCATGATCGGAAAGATGAAACAGAACAGCGGAGAAGCGCTCACATATGAATCGATGGAAGATTTGGAGAAGAAAGCCGAAGTTCTGAGAAATGATCCGATCTTCCTGAAAATGACCGAAAACACTGCTGCTGTGAATCATTACCTGGAGAATCCGGCTGCACTCTCGGAAGCAGTAACGAAGTACGGCGCAGAACGGTCTGCGTTCACGACCGGTATCAATGCACAGCTTTCCTGGCTCGGGAAAACAATGGATCCCAACCTGAACGGACGATCGACCGGCTGGCAGAATCTTCACCGGGCAATCAACAATCCGCAGTTTAATTCCAACAGCAAACAGAGCGTCGATACCGTCATCAATGCCATTGATACCTATACCAAGGGCAAGGAAGGCCTGCGCAGGAGCGTCGAGAAAGGCCGTTACAGCTTTAATCAGGCGATGGATGCACTGGCGGTGGTTTCTCAGACAAGCACCCACGCAAAAGCACGGGCTGACCGGATTGTGGAAAGGATCAATGCTGTCAGAAGAAAAAAAGGACAGCCGCTTGTCAGTCTGGAGAAACATCTTCAGCGGGTTGAATCCGCGGCAGCTGCGAAAAACTATCAGCAGAATCCGGACTATAGACAGCAAGTGACCGAAACCGCAAAAACCTATCTGAAGAATATGAGCTATATCGTCGATCTGAAGGACTACCGGGATAATTCTTCATGGTATAATGTCGTCAAGAGCCTTAAGAACCCGCAGGCGGGGCAGTTCGGAGACCGGCAGATCCGTCAGCTTTATGACAATGCAAAAGCATACAGCCTGGGGCAGTATTTCAACAC
The DNA here is from genome assembly GCA_902803345.1 of uncultured Eubacteriales bacterium. Next base: position 6,555 of record CADCPV010000207.1, read on the forward strand.
TGCAGACGGTAAGATGAGTCTTTTAAAGAATCCTCAGGTGGACGAAACCAAGCTTCTGGAGTCGATGGATATTCTTTCGGTCATTTCAAAGATCAGCCCGGAATACAAAGGCGAAACGGACCGGCTTGTGCAGAAGATCAACCTCGCGAGAGAGAAACAGAATATGGCGCCGATCGACCTTGACGAACACGGCGCGGCCCGTATGAGAGAAGATTACGAGAATGCGGAATACCATTATCTGGATGAAGATGCGGAAAAAAATATCCTCCATCGCTCGGATACAGATTCCTTCATCGAAGAAAACGAGAACCAGTCTATGAACAAAAGCCGTACTTCCAGTTTTTACAACAACGGTTCCCGAAACAACAGTC
>CADCPV010000208.1 GCA_902803345.1 uncultured Eubacteriales bacterium
ACCGCTGAAAAACAGTCAAAATCGAAGAGAAAAAGTGCTATTTAATCTCGTTTTGGCTCGAAAAAGGAGTTGTTGACCAAACACTATGTAATTGCAGATATCCATGGAGAAAATAATAAGTTTATCGAACTTCTGGATAAGATTAAGCTGAAGGATGAGGATACTCTTTATATTCTGGGGGACGTTCTGGATCGGGGCCCGTATCCTGCTCAAAGATGATGAACTCAATTGCTGACTTGCGAGGAGTTGTCTTTCCGGGTGGTGATATTCCGTATTCTCCCGAACTATTTGATAAACAGCTAAATTATTTAGCAAATAGCTTGAATTCCCAGAACCTTTGTGATAAGATTAAAAGAAAAAAGGGATCCTGAGACGATATGGCTAAAGAATCAAATCCTCCATATATCAAATCAATATCTGAAAAATTAGGTGTATCTGCTTCCACTGTATCTTTGGTGCTGAACGGCCGCGGTGATGAACTGCGTATTTCAAAAAACACTCAGGAGAAAGTCTATTCTGCGGCGCGTGAAATGGGTGTTTATCTTCAAAGTGCACAAACGCCGTCAATTCCCAGAAAGAATTCCAGATATAAAAAGTTTGTTCTTGTTCTGTGGAACCAGAAGATTCTGACAGAAGCTATGGGCAGATTTTTCAAAGGACTGTCAGATCAGGCATCGGAAAAAAGCTATCAGGTTGAATATGTGGTGCGCTTTTTTGAGGAAGACAGGCTGGAATCAGCAGTGTCTGACCCGGACTTTCTGCTCTTTTCCGGATTGATTGTCCATATTCCTTCTAAAAAGGATATGCTTTACCTGGAAGGTATCAGAGATAAGATACCCACAGTAATTTCAGGAAGACTGAATCGCGAGTTGAGCTGTGTTTATACCGATGATTATGCCATCGGACATGAGTGTGCACGATTGTTCTCACAGGGAAAACGTAAGAAGGCCGGCGCTTTTGTTGCAGAAGTTTCTTCGACAGGAAGCAACCTCAGAATGGTTGGGTTTAGGGAAGGATGCGAAGAATACGGTCTTGAACTGAAAGAAGAATGGATTATCAAATCTGATCCAAAAGACGGAAAGAAAAGCGCAGAGGATGCACGAAAACTCTTCGAGAAGGATGATTATCCGGACTGTATTATTGTTCAGATCAACACATTGGCGCCGGGGCTGTTTGAAGCTCTTCGCGGACTTAGGCTGTCAAGTCCGAAAGAGGTAGCGGTTCTTGTATACGGCTTGTCGTATTATTTTGAAGAAACGTATAAACCAATGTCTATGGTCGGAGGATCCATTGAATCGTTTGGCAGAATAGCCATTGATCTCATGATGACTATGATTTCCAACAAGATCGAGACACCATTTAATATGATTGTTCCGATTCAGCTGTTTATCGGGGATAGTTTCAACCCGAATGAACCGATGACTGAGGAGGATTAAAAGTCACAAAAGCCGGATTCGACTACTGAAAAGGGAAAAAACACCTGTATGAGCCATATAAATCTGGGATCATATAGGTGTTTTTTTGTGTTTGGAAATTTGTTTTTGCTAAATTCTATTGACTAAAATCGACGAATAAACTATAATCAGTTTAGCAACAGCAGTTTAGCGATGCCGCAGATTTCGTGAAAGAGAGGTGCTTTTGGACTGTGAAAATAGAAGAGCTTTTGAATTGTCAGGTCATGGACAATGGGGCTGCGATGTCCGTTCGAGACTTCTATAATCGAATGGGATCTCCGGAGTTCAATTATGACCAATATCTCTCAAGCGGTATGCTGCCGCAAATACTTAAGCTGGGTGAAAACTTCCTGCAGCATAGTGATCCTTCGGATTGCATGAGTGAAGAGACTCTCGCCTACTGGGAGGAGCGTGGACTGAAGAAAGAGTATATTATAGACTCAGATGGAGATTATATTGTCTTTTCTCCTTGCACGCTGAAACCTGGGAAAAAGTATCCATTGATATTCACGATTTACGGCGGGAATCCAAATCTCTACTTTGTCGAAACACTCGGCTGGACACATCTTGCAGCAGAAGAAGAACTGATCCAGGTGATTCCGGCAGTGGAATTTGAAGACCGAAATCCGAGAATGAATCGTGACCGGCCGAATGAACTGCTGGATCGTCTGATTCGGGACTACCCTATAGATGAGACAAGAGTCTATATGACAGGCTTTTCTCATGGCGGCATTTTGTCCCAATGGAATGGAATTGCACATTTTGAACGTTTTGCCGGGATATGTCCTTCCGGAATTCGCCCGGGAGATGGAGGACCAAAACGAACGGGACCCTCATTCATGATCCACTATAACTATCCGGTTGATGAAAAGGTCGCTCATTGTCATGTGCCGGTGGTTTACTGCATTGGTATGGCAGAACAGCCGGAGCATCTTCCTCTTTATCATGAAAATCATGCGCCAATCTTCGAGCATTATCTGGATGAACATGTATCTATGCTTCGTCCGATCACGCGTATGAATGAAACACCGGACATTGATGAGAATATAATACTTCAATGTGCTGAATCCGACGATCCTTGTATCCGGGCAGTTGGGCTTCCGTTAGAAAACACTCATGTCGAAACGATCTTTGGTGCAAAACATTACTTTGGAGATGTTCCGGGAAAAGACGGGGTGGTAAGGACTCGATATATTGCGGTAGAGAATCAGCCCCACCATCCTTCAGCAGCCTGGGCAAGGCTGAGCTGGGAATTCATTTCCAGATTCCGCCGGGATCCTTTGACTCTTGAATCTATTTTGGAAAAATGAAAGGTTCGCTATGACAGAAACAAGAATATCTGCAGGGATTGCGAAAGTAGATATCAGCCCCACACAGGAGCAGATTGATGCGTACCGATCTCTTCATAAAGAGCAGTTCCAGGATGTGAAACATCGTTTGTATGCACGCGTCCTGGCGCTTCGGGATGAGGATACCGGCCGGACCACCCTGATTGTCGGAAGTGATCTCATTAATGTCCCCGATTATATGATGCTGAGGAAGCGGCTCGTAGAAGCTTACAAACTGAATCCGACAGATATCATTCTTGGCGGAACTCAAAATCATTCGAGTATTGTCAGTGACCCGCCGGATTTCCCGACGGACGCACGTCCGGAAATACTTCTTCGGGTAAGAGATGATATACATGAACGGATTTTTGAATGTGTTGGAAAAGCGCTGTCAAATCTGAAACCGGCATTGATTGGATGGGACAGCACTCCGAGTATTGTTGGAATTAATAAAGACAGGGCGATTGTTGAAGGGGCTCCCGCCGGTGCCAATCTGAACATGCTGGAGGAGAATGAACTATTCATTCTGCTTGTCAGAGATGCAGAAAGCGGAAAACCAAGGGCTGCAATGCTGAATTACGGAATGCAGGGCGTCTTTTATTCGACGATGGTTGACAGCCATATTTCCGGAGATATTCATGGGGCGGTAAGCTCTGAATTGGAAGAATACTACGGGGAAGATTTTATTGCACCGTATTTGATTGATGCTTCGGGAGACCGATCGCCGCTTATAAACGGAGATCTGCAGGTGTTTCAGCATAAAGACAGAACGTTCGTACAGGAAAAGGCACCGATGCCTGAAGAGGCGCAGGACAAGCTTCTTCAATGGCTGGCGGGAATCCAGCTTAATGATGCAGTGTCGCTCATTGAAAAAATGGACTGTCGTGTAGGAAGGCTCCATATCAGAAGTGCTGAAATTTTCAAGGATGGCAAAACGGAGACAGGGACAAAAACACACCGCCTTCATTTTGTGGCGCTCACTGATGATCTTTGCTTTGCATGTGGAAATTCTATTACACAGTCAGATCTTGGACGTCTTGTCAAAAATTGTCTCCCGGTAAAGACGGTATATGTTTCTGTAGAGGGCGGCGTCAGCGGTTATGTTGTGGCAAGAACAACGAGAGAAGAAACCTTTGGATTCCGCTATTGTCCATTTACTGACGCAAAGGAGAGCGAAGACATTTATGTCGGAAGCTTCCAGGAGATGTATAAAGAAGCAAAATAAGGAAACGACAGGAAAGACAGATCTTTTTTAAGGAGAAGATGATGAATATTCCGGAATCGTACCGTAAAAATCAGGCATTTGAAGCAAGGCCGCTTGCATTTAACAGGCAGGCAAAAATCGCAATCGGGAGACATGTCCCCGGTGAGAAGGGCTGCATCGGTGATGGTGCTGTGATCCGTGAGGATGGCAGCGTTGATGTGACTATGATCGCAGTCGGTGCACAGCACGTCGAAGCCGGGAATTATGACATGTGGGTGGAACTTGCAGATGACGGGCGCGGAGTCTGGACCGGGAATCTGCCATATAAAACCCCCGGTTTCCAGCGTATTCTGTTCAGGGTGGATGGCATCGAGGTACTGAATCCTCTGGCGCCGATCGGCTTTGGAGACAATCGACATATTAATTATGTGGATATACCGGAAGAAGACGCCGGGTGGATGCTTCTTAAAGATGTCCCGCACGGAAGCTTTACCCGTGAGTATTATAAGTCTACTGTTACAGGTGAATATGAGTGTTGTCTGGTGTACACACCGCCATATTATCAGGAAGAGCCTGAGAAGAAGTATCCTGTACTGTATTTGCAGCATGGCGGCGGAGAGAATGAAACTGTCTGGGCGTATCAGGGAAAGATCAACTATATTGTTGACAATCTTCTTGCGGAAAAGAAAGCCGAACCCTGCATTATTGTAATGAACAGTGGGATGGTCCAGGTGAAGGTTGATGGGGAATGGGAACAGGATGACGATTATATGCAGGACTTGATTATACAGGACTGCATTCCCTTTATTGAAAGCCGCTACCGTGTACTTCCGGGGAAAGAGAATCGTGCTTACGCCGGTCTTTCGATGGGATCTCTGCAGGGCGCCCGGTTTATTATGGAGCGTCCGGAAGTCTTCAGTTATGCGGGCTTATTCACCGGTTTCCTTGCCCCGCGCCACCACGGTATTCGTCCGCAGCCATATCTTAAGGCACTGGATGATGCAGAAACATTTAACAATAATATCAAGGTATTTTTCCGGGCAATGGGAGAACAGGAGGCAAGCATTCCTCTTTTTGAAGAAGAAACAGCATTATGTGAAGAAAAGGGAATTCATTATATCGCCAGAACTTATCCCGGAAGACATGAGTGGCGTGTATGGCGCCGCGCAATCAAAGACTTTCTGGAACTGATTTTCAGATGATCTTATTTGGATAGAACTAACGCTGATTGAGTTACAATTCACACTTTCTTGTAAAAGGAGAGAAGATGGCCGGAGCAACCAGAGCTGTCAAAAAAATGAAGCGCAAAGATACAGTCAAGCTGATGAAAAAATACGCCTGGCTGTATGTTGCGGCACTCCCTGGGTTCATCTATCTGATTATCAACAACTATTTTCCGATGGTTGGCCTGTCCCTCGCTTTTAAAAATTATAGTTTTGCGAGAGGAATGTTTCGGAGTCCGTGGACCGGAATCAGCAACTTCACTTTTCTGTTCGGTTCAAAATGGGCTGGGATAATGTTCAGAAATACAGTTCTCTACAACATTGTATTTATCTTTCTCGGAACTGTTTTTGCGATTTTTGTGGCAATATTACTGAGCGAAATCCGAAGACCGAAACTGAAACAGGTGTACCAGACACTGATTCTGATTCCACATCTTATCAGTATGGTCCTTGTCGGGTATCTTGTCTATGCTGTGCTGACGCCGAAGACAGGTTTTTTCAATAAGACGATCCTTGAGCCTTTTGGGAAAGAACCGATTAACTGGTATACCGAGCCGAAATACTGGCCGTTTATTTTGACAATTGTACAGCTTTGGAAGAGCTTCGGGTTTCAGAGTATCATCTACTACGCTACAATTATCGGTTTTGATAAATCCTACTATGAAGCGGCAGTTGTGGACGGTGCATCAACATGGCAGCAGATTACGAAACTGACCATTCCGATGCTTAGGCCAACGGTTATCATCCTTCTTATTATGAGCCTTGGAAGGATGTTTGCTTCTGACTTTGGCTTATTCTTCCAGGTGCCGATGGATAATGGCGCATTGTATGATGTTACGACAACGATTGATACCTATGTGTACCGCGCGCTGATGCAGGACCATGACGTTGGAAGATCGCTTGCAGCCGGCTTTTTACAGTCGGTTCTTGGATTTGTGTTTGTGCTGGGCACCAATGCCATTGTCCGGAAGATTGAACCGGACAGTGCATTGTTCTGAAGAAGAGGAGATACGACATGGCTGGAAAAGGAAAAGGATTCCGAGTCTTCGCAAATATCGTGATGATTCTTCTGACACTCAGCGCAGTGCTTCCATTTGTTCTTCTTGTAGCGTCTTCTGTGACCAGTGAAGCTGCAATCATGAAATATGGGTATTCATTTATTCCTCGGGAATTCAGTACTGCTGCATACCGGTTCCTGATGATGTCGTCAAAAAGGATCCTGAAAGCATATGGCATGACATTTATTGTAACTGCAATCGGGACCGTTGTGAATACATTCATGACGATGTTTGTCGCCTATCTTCTCTCGAAAAGAAATCTGCCTGGGAGGAAAATGCTGACATTCTTTGTTTTCTTCACAATGCTGTTTTCAGGGGGGATGATCCCAAGCTACATTGTCTGGAATCAGCTGATGCATGTGCGCGATACCATTTTTGGACTGATTTGTCCAAATCTTCTGATGAGCGCGTTTAATGTGATTCTGATGAGAACATACCTTGCAACCAACATTCCACAGGAGATTTTGGAAGCAGCGGAGATGGATTCCTGTCCACAGTTTAAAATGCTCTTTTATATCTGTGTTCCGCTGAGTAAACCGATGGTTGCTACCCTTGCACTGTTTTCTGCGCTGGCATATTGGAATGACTGGATCAATGGTCTGTACTATATCAGTGTTAAAAGGGATCTTTATACAATCCAAAATGTCCTGAATGCTATGCAGAGCAGTATCCAGTTTCTGAAGGATAATGCATCTGCAGGAATGACGGAATTTGCAATGAACCTGCCCAGTATGGGCGTCCGAATGGCGATTGCGGTAATTGCCATACTTCCGATTATGGTGATCTATCCTTTCTTCCAGAAGTCTTTTGTACGCGGTATTGTGATCGGCGGTGTAAAAGGCTGATGAAGAATGACATTCAATCGCTGAAGCTGACCCCAGGACGCAAGAAAAGCGTCTTAAATATACATATAGCCTAAGGGGGAATAAGGCTATAGAGATAATTAGGAGGATTATGTTATGAAGAAGTTAATGGCAATTATGTTGGTGATCGCAATAATTCTGTCCATGGCTGCTTGTACGAAGGAGAAGAAGTCCGATCCGTCTCAGTGGCCGGAACTGAAGGTGGATATTGCACCAGCAGCTGACATGCACGCACAGGGTGATGTTGAAAAAGCATTCAACGAATACCTGGAGTCGATCGACGCAGGATTTAAGGTAAAGTTTGTCTGCATCGAGTTCAGCCAGAGAGGAACTGTTCTGACGAACATGCTGACCGACAGCAGCGACCCGATTGATGTCTATACGTCAAGATGGTATTCTTCTGTAGCAAACCTTGTAAAGAACGATCAGTGTATTTCTCTTGAGCCGTATCGTGAGAAATATCCGGATCTTTTCAAGATGTTCCCGGAGCAGGTCTATAAGGTTCTTCAGGTAAATGGCGTACAGTATTCGCTTCCTGTGGCGGATGCTTTCGGCGGATTCATGGTATATGTCATGCGTAAAGACATTGCAGAAGAAATCGGTGCAATAGATCTTGCCGATCAGAAGATTACAGAAGAACAGCTTGAGGACATTCTGGCAAAGGCAGAAGCTGCACACCCCGAAATGAGCTGGGTAAACGACAATAATCAGTCGAAACTTGAGGGTATTGATAATCTCGGAGATGATAATGCGCTCGGTGTTCTCATGAATTACGGTGTGGGCCAGAAAGAAATTGTGAATTACTACGCGACCCCTGAATGGAAGGCTTATATCGAGCGCTGCAAGAAGTGGGAAGAAAACGGTTATTATATCGACGATCCGGTCAACAGCTTTGTTATTCCGGGCGATGCAGTCAATAATGGCCTGATGGGCGGATATTTCAATGAAGTTTATTCAATGGATTATTGCCATGCATTGATGCGTAACCTTAACCCCACTCTTGACATGGTTGTGTTCCAGCTGACAGATTCCTACTGCTCGAACCAGAACGTTGGGGCAGGCTGGCAGATTTCCAGTATCAGTAAACATCCGGATGAAGCAATGAAGCTTCTGAACATCCTGTACACAGACAAGAAGGCTGCAACATTCATGGGCCTTGGTATTGAAGGACAACAGTATAAACTGGATTCCAATGGATGTGCATGGTATGCAGATGGCGTTGACGCTACGAATTCCGGCTGGCACTGTGGTGCACCGTGGTTCTATCCGAATCAGACGCTGATGCCGCCGTTCAATACAGATTATAAGGATTACTATAATGATATTGTGAAGTTCTGGAGCAATACAGATAAGACATTCTCGGATGGTATGGGCTTTGTATTTGATCCTGCGAATGTAAATGACAAGTACATGGCCTGTACTGCGATCGTTGCCCAGTACCGTAAAAATCTTCTGTTCGGTCAGGTAGATGTGGAAGAAAATAACACGAAGTTCAATGACGAATTGAAGGAGAACGGTATTGATGATGTAATTGCGGAAATGAATAAGCAATATCAGGAATTCCTGAGCAAGAAGTAATTCAGTATAAACAGCTCAGCAGTATCATATAGGTTTTAGATGGTACAAAAGCTAATTATATTTGAAATGGGACGGACTGCGTTTGTAGTCCGGCCTTGCTCGATTAACTGCATATCGATAGGAAGGTCTTCGACACTCGGACATCGATTGCCGCTGGTTTGAGGAAGACTCAGTGAGGCCTATGTCCAACAAGCCCGGAAGTCCGACAATTTGCTTTTCAATGTCGGAATTTACGACAGACACGAGGCACTTGCCCATATCGGTAAATCGGACAGCGTGATAAGATTCTTTCACAGGATCTGATAAAGGCGGTTTTATAGGAGCAACTGCTGTTCGATCCTTGGGGAGAAATTATGCCGAATCTGATGGAAAAAGCGATTAAGGAGAGCTTTCTGCGGCTTCTCGACGAACATCCGCTCTCGGAGATTACCGTGAAGAGCATCGTCATGGACTGCGGAATCAACCGCAACTCCTTTTATTATCATTATCAGGGAATTCCGGAGCTTCTGGAGGAGATCGTGAAGGAAGAGTCGGACCTCGTGATCCGTAAATACGCCGGCGCGTCGACGCTTCAGGAATGCTTCGATGCGGTGGTGGAGTTTGCGTCCGCGAAAAAGCGGGCGATCATGCATATTTATCGCTCGCTCAGCAGGGATGTGTTCGAACGGTATCTGAGGGAGACTGCGGATTATTTTGTCCGCCGCTACGCAGCGGCCGCATTTAAGGATCAGAGTGTCGATCCGCAGGATCAGGAGCTGATGATTGTCTGCTACCGGTGCCTGCTTTTCGGGCTGGTAACGGAATGGCTGAATCAGGGCATGAAGGAGGAGAACATCCGGGATTTCCGGCGGATCTTTGAAATCCAGAGCGGCAGTCTGACCGACCCGTTTCACCTGATTCCTGGTAAAAAATAATCGATCGGTTTTAAGAGCTCCCCGGGCAGCGCACTGTCCGGGGAGATTTTTTTGCATTTTGGGCATTTCATCGCCTGTGTCTGAATTTTTGGCACCGCGCTCCCTGCTGACCGTTTTATTTCCTCCTGAGCCTGCTATAATTCGGGTCGTAGTCAGAAAAAACAATAAGATAGGAGGGGGGATCGAGCATGAAACATCATTCGCAGGCATTGATCATTATCGCTAAAATCGGGTATATTGCAGTTTCCATACTGTTCCTTCTGGCAGGCCTGTTTTTCATTCTGCATCCTTCGGAGGCGGGGCAGTACCTCGGGACGGTGACAGGGATTTCGCTGATTATTTTCGGCGTGATCAAGCTGGTCGGCTATTTCTCCCGGGACCTGTTCCGGCTGGCCTTCCAGTATGACTGGCAGTTCGGCATTCTGCTTCTCGTGCTCGGCGTGATCGTCCTGCTGCATCGGGAAAGCACGATCAATTTCCTGTGCACCGCTGGCGGCGTGGCAATTCTCGTCGAGGGCCTTTTCAAAATACAGATTTCTCTGGATGCGCGGAAGTTCGGGATTACAAGCTGGTGGACGACCGGAGTGGTTGCGCTTCTTTGCTGCATCGCGGGCGTTCTGTTGATTCTGAGACCGGCGTCGGGCGCTTCGGTGCTGCAGGTGCTGTTCGGAATCGCGCTCGCGCAGGAGGGGGTGCTGAATCTTCTCGTGGCGCTGAGCACCGTGAAGATTGCGAAGAATCAGCGGCCGGATGTGCTCGAGGCCGAGTATGCAGAGTATTAACAGCTTGGGAGGGAAAAGATATGAAATTTGGTAAACTGGTGGTAAAGTTTCGGATACCGATCCTGATTCTTTCCCTGGTCCTGATGATTCCGTCGGTGATCGGAATGGCCAGGACCCGCGTCAACTATGATTTGCTGACGTATCTGCCGGAGGATATGGATACGGTCATCGGACAGAATGAACTGATGAAGGATTTCCATAAAGGCGCCTTCACCTTCCTCATCCTGGAAAATATGCAGGACGATGAGGTGCGTGATCTCATGGAGCGGCTGAAGGAAATCGATCACGTGGATACCGTGATCGGCTGTGATTCGCTGCTTTCAGAGGATATTCCGAAGGAAATGCTCCCTGAGAAGATCCGGGACGCGTTTTACTCGGACCATTCGACAATGCTCGCGGCATTTTTCGACAGTGGAACATCGGAGGATGAGACGATGGAGGCGGTCAGAGAGATCCGAAAGGTCGCCGGAGAGCGCTGCTTCGTGTCCGGTATGACGGCGCTTGTAATCGACCTTCGGGATCTGTGCGAAAAGGAGGAGCCGGTGTATGTGGGCCTCGCCGTTGCCTGCGCGACAGCCGCGATGCTGCTTCTTCTGGACGGCTTCCTGGTGCCCTTTGTTTTCCTGCTTTCGATCGGCATGATGATCCTGCTGAACCTGGGCTCCAACGTCTTCCTCGGGGAAATTTCGTACATTACAAAAGCGCTGTCGGCGGTGCTTCAGCTCGCGGTCACGATGGACTATTCGATTTTCCTGTGGCACAGCTACAATGAAGAGCTGCTGCACGAAAAAGACCACAAACAGGCCATGGCAGCCGCGATTCAGAACACGCTGACCAGCGTGCTGGGCTCTTCCGTGACGACGATTGCCGGCTTCATCGCCCTGTGCTTCATGTCCTTTACGATGGGCCGCGACCTCGGAATCGTCATGGCAAAGGGCGTGCTTCTTGGGGTGCTTGGTTCGGTCACGGTACTTCCGGCGATGATCCTGCTTCTCGATAAGCCGCTTCAGAAGACCAGACACCGTGCGCTGATTCCGGACATGGGCAGATTCGCGAAGGGAATCGTCAGGATCACCCCTGTGCTTCTCATCGTTTTCGCGATCGCCGCGGTGCCGGCCTTCTACGGCTATGAGAAGGCCAATCAGGAGGTTTACTACGATATGGGCGAGTGCCTGCCTGAGGATATGAACTTTGTCATCAGCAATGAGAAGCTGAAGGATGATTACGGAATCGCGTCGACGCACATGATTCTTGTGGACGCGGCGACCGATTCGAAGGATGTGCGCGCGATGATTTCCGAGATGGAAAAGGTCGACGGCGTCAAATATGTCCTCGGTCTGGAGTCGGTTCTCGGGAAGGATGTGCCGATGGAAATGCTGCCCGAATCCCTGCGGGAAATGCTCCGAAGCGACCGATTTGAGCTGCTTCTCATTAACTCGGAATACCGCCCCGCGAGCGACGAGGTCAATGCGCAGATTGATTCCCTGAACCATATCCTGAAGAAGTACGATCCCTCGGGCATGCTGATCGGCGAAGCGCCCTGCATGAAGGATATGATCGCGACGACCGACCGGGATTTCAGGATCGTCAATACGATCTCGATTGCGGCAATTTTCATCATCATTCTTCTGGTTGAGAAGAGCCTGTCGCTTCCGGTCATCCTGATCGCCGTGATTGAATTGGGCATCTTCATCAACCTTGCGATTTCACATTTCAGCGGACAGCAGCTGCCCTTTATCGCCCCGATCTGCATCAGCACGATCCAGCTCGGCGCGACCGTCGACTACGCGATCCTGATGACGACGCGTTACAAGCATGAAAGAATCTCCGGCGCGGACCGGAAGACGGCAGTGTGGACCGCGGTTGCGGCCTCTGTCCCCTCCGTCCTGGTATCGGGCATCGGACTTTTTGCGGCGACCTTCGGCGTGGCGCTGTATTCCAATATTGATATTGTCAGCTCCATGTGCATGCTCCTTTCCCGGGGCGCGCTGATCAGCATGGTGCTTGTCAGCTTCCTGCTGCCGGCGCTTCTCCTGCTGTGTGACCCGCTGATCATTCATACGACCCTGGAGATGACGAAGCTGAAAAATGACAGGAAAAGCGGCGCGGCTGCGCTGAGCTGATAAATTTTCGAAAAATGACAAGTTTGAAAAGGAGGCATTCGATGAAAAAACAGTTGACGACGGCGCTGGCCGTCACAATGAGTGCGGTATTATTGCTTTCGGGCTGTGGAACAGCAGTCTACGCAGAGGACACGGATCAGGAGACGGCATCCGTGAGTGAGGAAGAAACCGCTGCGGAAGTGCAGGAGGAGAGCGATACAGAGGCTTCCAAAGACGAAAAACAGCAGAATGTATATGTGCTTTCCAAAGCGGACGGAACGGTTGATAAGGTCTATGAGAACGGATCGGAGATCGAAGCTTCTGATCTTCCGGTCAGTCAGAAGGTCACTTACACGCTGGACGGCAAAGAGATTTCGGCGGAGGATCTGAAGGGAAAAAGCGGCCATGTTGTCATCCGCTATGAATTTGAATCCCTGCAGAAGAAGAACGTGGAGCTCGATGGGGAGAAGGAGGAAATGACGGTGCCTTTTGCGGTCATGACGGGCCTCATCCTTCCGGAAGAACATTTCAGCAATGTGTCCGTGACAAACGGCCGCATGTATCAGGACGGCAGCCGCACGATTGCGGGCGGGCTGCTTGTGCCGGGACTTTCCGAAGACCTTCAGCTTGATTCGCTTTCCCTGGATGCGCTGAAGAGCAAAGATAAAGAAGAAAAAGACGCTGTGGACGAAGCGGAAGATGTCCTGAAATTCCCGTCCATGCTGGAGATCGAAGCGGACGCGAAGGATTTCGAGCTGGGAATGAGCCTGAGCATTGTCACGAATGATGTGTTCGGAAAAATGGATCTTCCGAAGATTCTGGACGGTACGGAAGGCGATGAAAAGCTGGATGAGCTGAGGAACGGCATGACGCAGCTTCTCGACGGATCGCAGAAACTGTATGAGGGCCTCGATACGCTGGTTCAAAAGGTAACGGAGCTTTCATCGGGCGTTTCGGCTTTGAATGACGGGGCTTCAGCGCTCGCCAGCGGTGCGGAAACTCTTTCCGAGGGCGGAAAGAGCCTTCAGGACGGCGCAGCGAAAATCAATGCGGGCGCCTCGGAGCTTCTGAACGGAGCAGGTGCTCTTTCAGAAGGCGCGAAGACGCTGTCCGGCGGTCTTCAGGAAATCAGCGGAAAGAGCGACGCGCTTCGTTCCGGGGCTATGCAGGTGTTTACGGCACTTCTTCAGACAGCGCAGGATCAGATTGCGGCCTCCGGTATTGAGATTCCGGCGCTTTCCGTGGACAATTACGAAGCGGTACTGAACGGCGTCATCGCCTCTCTCGATCAGGATGCCGTGTATCAGCAGGCACTGAATGCGGTGACCGAAGAGGTCAACAAAAACCGTGGAATCGTGGAAGAGAAGGTGACCGAAGCCGTGAAGGCCGGCGTCGAAGAAAAGGTTTTTGCCGCCGTGAGCGCCGAGGTCAGCGGAAAGGTTCAGGAAGCCGCAGCGGCTGAAGCAGAGGGCAAGATTATAGAAGCCGTGAGAATGCAGGTGCAGGGCCAGGTCGCGGAAGCGGTGAAGGCGAAGATCAGTGATGAAGCCCAGGCGGAGGCGCTGATTGAGGAACAGACGGAAGCGAAAATGCAGAGTGAGGAAATCAAGGCGCAGATCGCTTCCCTGAAGGAAGAAAAGCTCCAGAGCGCAGAAATGCAGGCGCTGATTGCGGCGAAGACCGGGGAACAGTTAAAGTCCGAGGCTGTACAGGCTGCGATTGCGCAGAACACCGAGGCTCAGATGCAGTCCGCCGAGGTGCAGGGCCTGATTTCGCAGCAGACGGAAGCCGAGATCCAGAAGCTGATCGCAGACAACATGGCAGGTCCTGAGGTACAAGGTAAACTTTCGGCGGCGTCTGCGGGCGTGCAGAAGCTTGCCGCGCTGAAGACTTCTCTGGACAGTTACCGGGCGTTCTATAATGGTCTGTGCGCTTATTCGGCAGGTGTTGATCAGTGCTCCGCCGGTGCGGCAGCACTTCTTGACGGCGCGAACAAGCTGAACGCTGGCGCAGGAACGCTGCTAAACGGTACCGCCGATCTCTCCGGCGGCGCATCGAAGCTTTCCGGCGGTATTGACAGCCTCGCCGAGGGCGCAAAGAAGCTGAGCGACGGAACCGCGGAGCTGAACAGTCACATGCCGGAGCTTGTGTCCGGCACGGAGCAGCTCAGAGACGGCAGCAAAGACCTGCATGAGGGGATTGAGAAACTCGACGAAGAAGGCATCGAAAAGCTTCTCTCCTTCGTGGACGGCGACGTTTCCGGCCTTTTGAAGCGGATCCGCATGACAAAGCTCGCCGCGGAAAGTGATCGGCAGGTCCACAGCTATATCTACCGGACCGCTGAAATTGAGTGACGAAGGATTTGCTGATAAAACGAAGTTGGTAACAAGACTCCTGACCTTGATGAAAATATCCTGGTCAGGAGTCTTTCTTTTCATTTTTAGACTATCCGGTTGATTTAGGGTGCTTTTTCCGAAAAACAGATATAATGAAATTGCAACCATTGATCTGTTGATCGGCTGTCGGACGGCAGTATAATTCCACCGGGATGAAGAGGGGAACCTATACCTGGTGATTCATTCCGGTTCCCGGAATCTCGGTGTCCAGGCGGCGAAGTACTACCAGGATGAAGCTTGGAAATGTGTAAAGAACGGAAACCGGAAGGAGCTTGCATAAGAAAAGATTCGGGAGCTTCGAAAGCTGGGGCGCGAAAACGAAATCGAGGCGGCGCTGAAAGAGATCAAATCCGCGACAGACCCCGTTCCGCATGAACTTGCTTATTGTGAAGGAGCTCTGTTTGACAGCTATATTCACGATATGAAGATCACCCAGGAGTATGCACACTGGAACCGGATGGCGATGGCGGAGATCATGGAAAACATTCGGGATACAGTAACGATTGATACCATAATCCGTCCGGTTTATAACTTCACGGCGGCTGGGGATTCGTGAAGAGTTTGACATTCTGCCGTTTCTTTGTTATACTTCGCGGCATGAGCAAGAAGAAATCAGATAAACAGAAAGTAAAGGCGTATTATGCGGGGGTCCGGTTGCATCTTCCTCCGGGGAAGACTCATTCGGAAAAGCGGAGAAAGAACCGCTCCGCTGAAAGGGCGGAATTGAAGAAACAGTTTCGAAACGAAGATGTGTGAGAGGAAGTATGAAAAAGAAAGCTGCTGTTGAAGCACCGGTCTCTGCAATAAGACCGGTTGCGGAGATGAGTGAAAAGCAGATCCTTGCGGAAAAGCTTAAATAAGGTTAAAACAGGGAGAATAAATAGTGTTTGGTCAACAACTCTGTAACCGTTGAAAATACTGGGATTTTTGCCTGCGTCATGGTACACTAAGTGCATGATTTTTTTGAC
>CADCPV010000209.1 GCA_902803345.1 uncultured Eubacteriales bacterium
CCTTCGTAAACCGTATTCATCCGTACATAATCGATATCGTACTTTTCCCGAATCTCTTTCGGCATATCGGAACATGAATCCGTCACAATCTGAACTGGTCTTGACATAATTTTTCTCCTTTTTCATTTCTCATAAATATATCTGCGAACCGCAGGCGGAGTACTTCCGTATGCGGAGAGCATTCTCAGTTTTCCGTTTCTTCCGGAATCTCTTCCAGAAATTCTTCTTCGTCTGCATCGTCGCTTTTCTGGTTGCGGATGATTTTGACAGTCGTCAGCACCACAAAAAGGTTCAGCACACCGCTCGCGATCAGGGCAATCGAGAAGTACACCCGGATCGCTTCCGAAATCTCCAGCGGCCGGAACACGAGAAGCAGTCCCGCAGCCGCCGCGATCACCGCGAGCACAAAGATTCCCCACCAGAGCCCGATGCCGAAATGCTTCGCATCCAGCGCCACGCGGATCCGGAACAGCCCGTCAAGAAGAATGACGATCCCCAGCGCAATGCACATGAAGGACATAATGTTCGTCGACTTGATAATAACAACCGCGCCTAAAACCACCAGCAGGATTCCGAACTGCAGGTCATACTGAAACGCCAGCCGGTACAGATCCTTACTGAAATACCCCACAAGCTTTACAGCGCCGAACAACAGAAGCGCCGAACCGCCCGCGAAACGGATTACCGTTTCCGGCAGCTCAGTCCATGCAGCAAAAATCACGCCGAAAGCAATGAACAGCGCCGACAGCGCGATATAACCATTCTTTGCGATATGCATCGGCACAACCGATACCTTTTTCATTAGCGAAACGCTCCCTCCTGAAGAAAAGGCCGTAAACAGCCCCTTTTCCTGCATCGTACCGCGTCATTATAAATGAAGAAGGCCGGCGGGTAAACCGTCAGCCTTCTTCGGATGTTCTAAATTCCGACAAATGAGGGAAAATGTCGGAAAAAGAAAGAGTGTTTTTACAAGATATGGTACTGTTTTCTGCCGTTATTTCCCATATTTTGTTATTCTTCTGCAATCGAACTCAGGATCTGATACACTTCTTCCTTCGGGAGTCCTCTTGCGGAAACAACCACGGATGCATCCTGAATCCAGACACCAACATCGATCCGCTCATAATCAAGCGCTTCTCCTCTGGCGTTCTCGGTCTGGACATGCGGAGAAAGCGTATCGAGGCTCAGTTCAGACAGGTCCTGCATCGGGCCGGCCCAGCCGTTCTTTCCATACTCAGATGCCCAGGTAACGGTGACAGCGTAATAGATGCGGGGATCTTTGGCGGAATATTCCACATGGATCTCCTTTGTGCCGGTTTCCGCTGCAGTCTCCGGATCGATATAGTACTGGATTTCCGCAAACTGGAAAATCTGGTTTTCCGGCGTGTAAGAAGGCAGGTACCGACCGAGCTCCGGGTCATTTCGGCAGTCTTCGATCATGGTTGCATTTTCTGACATTTCGGCGCGTTCCGACGCCGACCGGTCATTCAGCATGCTGATCAGCCTGTTATAGCTTTCTTCCGGGATCCGAACGCAGGCGTCCATCAGTCCGTCAAACACAATATATCCACCCTTAAGCAGGCGAAGATGTATTGTTATTCCGTTTTCCATCCGGAAATACAGATGATATTCTTCTAAACTTGAAATCACTTCCCCCTGGCTGCCGAAGGGAATATCCGCGCACAGCATGAATTCAGCCGCATTGATTTCTGTAATGAATTCATTGATCGCATCCCTGTCTTTGAATCTGTACAGTTCTTCTTTGCTCCTGAACCAGGAATCGCGCGTTTCATACAGTACATCTGTATAATTCTGGAGATGCAGTCTGTCTGTAAAAAGTTCCGACCCGTACTTCATCGTAATCCCCGAATTGCAGACAAACAGGGAAACAGCGCCGGAGGGATCCTTCATACAGAGCATGAAAGACGGATCATAGTCCTTAACCGCATAAAAGTCACCCCTTACGCTTCCTGCAAAGTCTACATAGCCATCCTTCGGCGTCCACTCATTAACCAGGCCGGTCGCCGTTCCGAGGCGCTCCCCGATAATATCCAGCTTTTCCCGGATCCAGTCGCCGTACTGCACATACATCCTTCCCTCGTAAATGAAGAAACCGATCATATCCGCCTCTGCGCTGCTTTCCGTTTTCAATGATACTTCCGTCTGCGGAATCGTTACGCCGTCTTCCTGGGATGCGGCCTGAGATGAAACATCTGTTTCAGCCTGCTGCTTTGTGCCTGCGGGTTTCAGGAGTTTTATCCCCGCAAAAACCGCCCCTGCAATCAACAGAATGCCCGCCGCTGCAGCCAGTATGGCAAAAACCGGTTTTCTGCGGCTTTTCGAAGCCATTTCGCTTCGCATCAGGATATCATCATCGATTCCTTCGAAACTTTTATAGAGATCACTGTTTTTCACTGACATATCCCTCCCTCTGAAGGTGTGTTTTCAGCTTCTTCCGTGTCCGGCTCAGGATCACCGTAACATTGTCCCTGCTCAGACCGTACTTTTCTGCAATCTCCGCAATGGTCTCGTTGAAAAAGTAACGGCGGACAAACACATTCCCGTCCCGAACTGGCAGTGCGCGGACAAACAGGCGGACGCATTCCGAAAGCTCCTTCTCTTCGATTTCGCTTTCTACATCATTCTTTCCGGCGATGCATTCGGAGAGCTCGTCGAGCACAAGGACAATCTCACCGCCGCCGCGTTTCTTTGCATTTTGGGCGCTCCAGCGGTTGAATGCAATGCTGCGGGTAATCCTGGCCAGAAACATCTGAAGCACATCCGGGCGTTTTGGCGGGATCACATTCCATGCCCGAAGCCAGGTATCATTGACGCACTCCTCCGAATCTTCCCGGTTTCGAAGGATGTTGTGCGCGATCGTGAAGCAGTACGAACCGTATTTTCGGTCCGTTTCCGCAATCGCGTCCGGCTCTCTCTGCCAGTAAAGCTCAATGATTTTGCTGTCTTTCACGGAATTCTTCCTCCCGGATGTTCTTTCCTTCACCCTATAAGACAGGAAATTGAGAGAATTCTTACAGGGAAAATGAAAATGTTTTTTAATTGTTCAGAACCCCACATGAGAAATGTGCAGCATTTCGAATGAGTTTCTGAATAAATACAATGTGTCAGGAATCTTAAAAAGCGGAGGGCCAACCCCTCCGCCTGCTAAAAAATCAATTTTCTCATTCCACCGCCTGCTCTTCCGCCGCTTTTCTTCTGTGGCTGCGCACGGTCATGTAAATGTGCACGCCGAGCGTCACAATTCCGCTGAGAATGACCAGAAAATAATAGCTGAAGCCGCGGCTCATCGTCAGGGATACGGTCGTCATCAGCTCGGAACCGAATACAGGAGTGAAAATCCGCATGTAGACAAACTCGTTGAAGCCGAGGCCGCCCGGGGTCGGGAGCATGTCGGAGGCAATCGAAACGATTGCCTGCCGGCCGATCGTCGGAACAAAATGCGCCCCCCGAAGATCAAGACTCAGATATACAAGCCAGGTCAGCGCGAACAGGCAGTAGCGCTGCACAAAGGTCAGGATCTGTGTAAAGGCGATTGTCTTCCTGTGGCCGCGGATCAGGCCGGATGCCTCCTGATAAACATCCATCGAATTCTCCACGCGCTGCAGACGTTCTTCCGTCAGGCGCAGAAAACGGATTTTGGAGAGCTTTGAGAATAGCCATTTCACCAGTCTGTGGGCAAATTTCGGCATGAAAGCCAAAACCGCAAGTCCGCAGACAAAGACAACATTCAGGAGCATTCCGAGTGTAAAGAACACACGGACTGCCGGATCCAGCGACTCCATAAAGGAACGGCAGAGAATCGCGAGCACCAGTCCCGAAACAATCAGCACCGACTTGTACTGGATTGTGACCAGCATCAGGACAACCGATGCGGTCCCGATGCGGATGCCGCGCCGCCGCATATAATAAATCTGCATCGGCTGTCCGCCGGTCGCGGACGGTGTGATCATACTGTAGAAAAAGCCGATGAAGGAAAACTGGATACAATGGCGGAGCGGCACCTTGACATTGGCCGCATTGAAGAGAATTTTGATGATGACGGACTCGCCGCAGACAAAAAGAATCACCAGTGCAGCGCCGCCCACAAGGTAAATCGGGCGTACTTCAAGAAGCTCCCGAAAGATTGCAGGAAGATCCTGATCTTTCAGAAGCACCCAGGAAGTCAGTCCGATCGTTACGATGAGAACGATGGCATTGATGATGGTATTGCGTCTTTTCCGTTTCTGTTCCGGTGTCACTAAGTATTTTCCTCCGCCGGTATATCTCAAGGAACGCTGTCTTATGCCAGCGTTCCCATGGGATCCCAGGGCTCCAGCTCGATCGGCGCCTCCGAAAGCGCCTTAAGCCACTCTTCTTTCAGATATTTCTTATTGATGATGACCTGATAGGTCAGAAGATCAAACCAGGCATCGGAAGCCACATAGTAACCCTTTTCGCCTGCATCCTCGCCCCAGCTGTTCTCGATCTTCCAGCGGTTCGGCTTTCCGTTTTCGTCCAGATTGACACCGCACAGAACCATTGCATGATTCATCGCGCTGTCCCGGTAGTCGAGGCGTTCTTCCTTGCTGAGACTGAAATCCATGCCCAGGATTTCTCCGATCCGGAACGAATCCGGATCCCAGATACCGCCCTTCCGGTCGCCGAATTTGCCGCAGTCCGAGCCGAACCACACAAGCTCGCCGTCCTTCATCTGCTGAATCGTGAGCGCCTTCAGTTCCTCGATCGGGAGGTTCAGGTAACGGATGCCGCCGCCGATTACATTGCCGAGATACTTGACTGTGTAAGTCTTATAGAAAGGCTTGTCCGCGGTCGGCGCATTGATGATGCTCACGTAATCCGAGAGGTCAATACCGACATACTTCTCGTAGAAGCTCAGCGGGGTCAGATGATAATCCGCATGGTATTCGTCATCCTTATCACGGTATTCGAAGTCAAACTCGACCGGCGGTTCACCGAAACTGATGCAGAGTGCCCGGAAATAGTCGGAAAGCATCTCTTCCTTCCTTGCGGCCGGATCTTTTCCCTCGGCGATCATCTTCCGAAGTTCGATCGCGTCCTTTCTGAGATGCATGTTGATGTAATGCATGAAATAACGGGTTCCTTCGGACTGGAAGGTCTCGGGCATAATGCTCTTCGGGACGATACCGTATTTCTTGATCACGCTGACCATCATGTCCCACTGCCCGCCGTCGCCGATGCCCGCAAGGATCCAGTCAAGCGTCCGGTCTCCGACCGGAAGATCCGCCGCATCAATCACGGATTCAAGGAAGAAATTGATCTTCTCAAACTTATCCCAGAACGCAAAATAGTTGCCGGAAAGTTCAAACCTCTCCAGATTGCACTTCTTGATGACGGCTTCACGCATCAGGTTCATCGAAGCGAACAGCCAGCAGCGTCCGCTTGCCTTCTGGTTGGTAATACCGGTCGTTTTCAGTTCGATCGAGAAAGTCCGCTGCAGCTTTGCCGCTGCCACAGGATCATAGGAAATCGTGGCAAAGTCCGCGCCGGAAGCAGCCGCGGTCAGGGTTTTCGCAAATGTATCGTTTTCGTATTCTTTCCGGAATGCGTCAATCATTTCAGGGGTTACGGGTCTGGCGTTCTGAAGCATAGGGATACCTCCGTTTCTGTAATTAATTATGCGGCCGTTTCAGTCGTTTGTGCTATTCTACCGCGAAACGGTAAACAATTCCAGTACTTTTTATGAACAGAATGAAAATTTTCGTCCGGGGAGTCCCGAAGACTCCGCTTTCAAAAGGCTCCTTTTCTCATTTTCCCGAAAAAACGGCTTCCGTTCTTTTATGTACACGAAAGCCGTTCTGTGCCGTATTTTACGCCGTTTCCAATGATTTCACCATCTTATACATCCGGCGTCTTCTGATCTTCCCGAAGCATCAGGTTCAGGATTTCCGCATCGGTTTCACGCATGCCGTCCCTGGCGAGTTCCGACACGGCTCGAATCGTATTCTCCACGCCTTTCACGACAATTCCGTCGCCGGTGATCTGAATGTCGAAAGAGCAGAGGCTTTCGGACTGGCCGACTGCAATCTCC
This sequence comes from uncultured Eubacteriales bacterium, assembly GCA_902803345.1. The sequence goes on from CADCPV010000209.1 coordinate 6,071, forward strand.
GCGGATTCAAGATACCGGTCGAGAGCTGCGATGTCTGCATCCGTCGCTTCAGACAGGACTTCCAGCACCTTTTCCGCCCTGCCGAAGACAAGCCCCGCCCCGACGGCCGTCCGGATGCCCTTCCGGCCGCCGGTATTCGGGACGATGACGCTTTTGACGTTTTTGATGATGTTTCCGCTGACAAGAATGCTGCACTTTTCGGGAAGGCGTCCCAGTTTTTCCCGAAGAAGTGCCGCCGCATAGGCTACGGCAATCGGTTCCGTACAGCCCATGGCAGGCTGCAGTTCTTCACGAAGGATCTCGAGGTAAGCGTTGTAAGTATTTTTGTCCATGTCCTTTGCCGGTCCTTTTTGTTCAACTGAGATGTCACGGATGAAGCATGCTGCAGCATAAATGCGCGGATCCCGAATGATTCTGTCAGATGTGATTCGCCACTTCGAAGGCATCCCAGATTGCGTACATGATGTTGTTGACCTTCTTTGCGTCGCCCAGAAGATAAATCTCGGGAACGTCGAATTCCACATCGTGGTAAAGGCTGTTTTCCTCTTTGTAGCCGACCGCGAGGATCACGCTGTCACAGGCAAGCTCCGCTGCAGTTCCGTCGGAAAGCTCATAAAAGAGCGCGCCGTCTCTGTATCCCGTCACCTTTGCACCGCAGACCGTGTCGATTCCGTTATAGGGGATCAGAGCCTCGAGCATATCCTTGTTTGAGTGGCACAGGGGGCCGTTTACGGCCATGAGCTTCGGAAGGGCCTCGACAATCGTAACTTTTTTGCCTTTCCGGGCAAGGTCCAGGGCAAGTTCGCAGCCGACAAGGCCGCCGCCGATGACAACGGTTGTATCACCCGGATCTTTCTCGCGAAGCAGGACTTCCGCCGCCGTATAGACTTTGTCGTCGTCTCCGAGAGAGAAACGTTTCGGAGCGGAACCGGTTGCCATGATGACGGTGTCAAATCCGCTGCTTCTGATGAATTCCGCATC